>JBJTUB010000024.1:0-3186 GCA_046080465.1 Vampirovibrionales bacterium
CTGTGCAGAGGATTGCCACGCCTAACGGCTCGCAATGACCTATTTTTTGGGAGTGGGGTGCAATTATTTGCAAACAGCTCTCAATTCATACCTTCAAAGAAACTTGTGTTTGGGCTTGAATCTTGCGTATGCTTCTAGGTATAATGAACGTAGATTTTAGCCGTTATACATGAGCAACAAGGAACAACGCAACCATGATGATGGGACGCTGGATGGCCATTAAACAACGTAAAACCAGTGCCGATGCTAAAAAAGGCGTGGCCCTAGCTCGTTACAGCCGAGAACTGATGCGAGCCAGCAAGCTAGGGGGTGCCGACCCCAGTGCTAACTTTCGGTTGCGTAAAGCCATTGAACAAGCCAAGGCAGGCGGCTTAGCCAAAGAAGCCATTGAAAAAGCTATCTTAAAGGGTTCGGGGCAACTGGCAGGCGATAAAGCCTTAGAAGATGTGGTGTACGAGGGCTACGGCCCCGCAGGCGTGGCCTTGCTGATTGAAACCGCCACCGATAACCGCAACCGCACGGCAGGCGATATTCGTAGTTATTTTAACAAATACGAAGGCAACCTAGGGCAAGATGGCTGTGTGGCCTATCTGTTTGAACCCCAAGGCGTGGTAGAAGTGCCAGCCCCAGCCCATGAAGAAGATCGCATGATGGCCGCCGCCCTTGAAGCAGGAGCCGATGATGTGGCGTACGACGCCAACGCCGATGGCCTTGGGGTATGGCGATTTATTACCGACTATCACAACGCCTTTGCCGTGGCCGAATCGTTAAGTCAAACGCTTCCAGCAAACGAGGCAAGCCAACTGAAAGTGGTGCAACACCGTGTACCTGCTACCACCGTCAATATTACCTGTGCCGATGTTGCCAAGCCCTTGCTCAAACTTTTAAACGCCTTAGAAGATCATGACGACGTGGAAACGGTGTACTGCAATGCCGAGTTTAGCGATGCCCTTTTACAGGAGCTTGGCTAGCCTTGATGCCCCCTCTGTGTGTTTCTGCCACGACGGCCACCTCGCCTGAGATTCCAGCCGATGCCCTACAGGACGCCCAAGCTGAAGGGCTCAGTGATTGGCGTTGCTTGCATCAAGGCGTGGAAAAGATATGGGAGTGGCTTACCCCAGCCCCACCGACGCACTTACAACACTGGGCCGAGGCGTGGCAAACAGCGTTTCCAACACAACCGTTTGTTTTGTTGGATGGTGGCTCAACTCCAAGTAGCCTCAATCAGTGGCGATGCTTGGGCTTGGGGCAACATCGCCGTGTAGCCCTTCATGCCTTGCCTGAAGCCTCACCAACCATCGCTTGGCAGGAGGCCGGCCTGTGCCAAAGAACGCTTCCCTTAGCCGAGGCCTTTAATGAAATACAAACGTGGCTGGCAGAACACAGTCACCCGTGGGAGGCGATTGAAGCAGACAACGAGACGCACACGCTACTTCAAGCACTACCGAGCCAACAGCCGTGTTTTGTGTTTTTTGCCTATGAAGCCTACCGTTTGTTTGAACCTAAATTGCACGCCCTTCCCCCCAAAGCCCCCCACGTGGCTCAAGCCCCGCAACCCTTGGCAGAAGTGTTGGTGTGTGATACGGTTATTTGGCAACAAGTAGCCACAGGCCGTGTGCTTGTGCGGAGCCACCATCCCGAGCATCTTGCTTGGCTCGCTTCGCAAGCCGCCTCTGCACGACAAGAGGCGACACCCAGCACCACAACGCCGATACCGCCCTCGCACGCCACAAGCACACGCACCACCGCTCCCCAAGGCGTGACCCCCTCTCTGGATGCCGATGCCTTTAGCAAAGCCAGTGAGGCTGTGTTGCACGCCATTCACCAAGGCGAGGTGTATCAAGCCAACTTATCGAGCCAGTTTGTGTACGATGCCCCGTTACCTCTCTCGCCCATGGCACTTTTTCAACAAATAACGCAACGCAACCCATCGCCCTTTGCAGGGGTGTGGTACAGTCATTGGGGCTGTTTGGTGAGCAATTCCCCCGAGCGATTGGTGCAAGCCCTCCCCGAGGGTCGCTTGAGTACTCGCCCTATTGCAGGCACACGAAGCCGTGGAAGCACCCCTGAGGCCGATGATGCCTTGGCCGATACCTTACGCCACAACGAGAAAGAACGTGCCGAACACCTGATGTTGGTGGATTTAGAACGCAACGATTTAGGCCGAGTCTGCGTGGCGGGGAGCGTGCAGGTGGATGAGCTGATGGTGATTGAACGCTACAGCCATGTGCAACATTTAGTAAGTAACGTGATTGGACAAAAACAACCAGAGGCCACGTTACTAGAGGTTTTGCAAGCCACGTTTCCTGGTGGAACCATTACAGGTTGCCCTAAGGTACGGTGCATAGAGCTACTTCATCGCCACGAACCCGCCCCTCGTGGAGCCTACACGGGCAGTATGGGGTATCTCGATTGGCCACGCCAGCAGATGGATACCAACATTTTAATTCGCACCGTGAGTCTCTTTCCTGCAGAGGCAAGCCTTGAAACCGCCTCGAAGCCGTACTATACCTTTGTGCAAGCAGGGGCGGGGATGGTGCATGATTCCACCCCCAAGCACGAGTTTTTAGAAAGTTTGAAGAAGGCCTCCGCCTTGTGGGGGGTCTTGGAGCAAGAGTCGGCTAAAAAAACGTTCGGCGGGCATTCACCCCCACAATGAAAGCCGTTCGGCTTGTGCGATGAGGGGGTGAACATTGGTTGCGTCAGACGGCAAGGCCCATTCGGGCGTGCAATGAGGGGTTGAACGTTGGTTGCGTCAAACGGCAAGGCCCATTCGGGCGTGCAATGAGGGGGTGAACATTGGTTGCGTCAGACGGCAAGTAGGTGTTGCGTTCCTGTGGAGCTTTATTTATAGTCGTCATTGCGAACACCGTGAAGCAATCTCCTTAGCCTTATTGCTTCTGTGTAGGGACTTGTTTCTTTTTCGGGGGCAACGGGGGCGATAGCCCCCGTTAATAAATCCAGGGGGGAGCGTTTGAGAGGGAGGAACGGCCTCTCAAAATTGCCCGTAGGGCAATGCAAAACGAGGAACTTAGAACCCACGAAAAACCCTTTTGCAGAGCCTTCTATACAGAGTGAGAAGGAGTAGGAACGCAGTATTCACACGCCCTTTTTTCTACAGGAGACCCTAAAAGTCTACCTGTGTTTGTGGTTAAATAAAGAGTGTTTCCGTTATGTAGACGATCC
>JBJTUB010000025.1:0-1315 GCA_046080465.1 Vampirovibrionales bacterium
CTAGAGCTTACCACAAATACTATCTTAGCACATATGGGCGTTAGCCCCCATTAATAAACCTAGGGGGGAGAGTTTGAGAGGGAGGAACGGCCTCTCAAAGTCGTCTGAAAGACGACACGCAACGAGGGACTGAGAACACTCGACAAACCCTTTTGCAGAGGCTTCTATAACAGCTTCTCGAACCCTTTAAGCAGGTTCATTGGCAAGGGAAAGACGATGGTTTTGGCGTTGTTGGGCGACATATCCATGAGCGTTTGTAAATACCGCATTTGCAAGGCCATGGGGTGTTGCTCCATCAGTTTGGCGGCTTCAATCAGCTTCTCAGCGGCTTGAAACTCCCCTTCTGCCGAAATGATTTTGGCACGGCGTTCCCGCTCGGCTTCGGCTTGGCGGGCTAAGGCACGTTGCATATCTACAGGAATCTCAACATCTTTAATATCCACGTTGCTTACTTTAATGCCCCACGGGTCGGTGTGAGTATCAATCAGGCTTTGCAAACGATCGCCAATTTCATCACGATTGCTTAACAGGGAATCAAAATCGAATTGCCCCACAATGGAACGCAACACGGTTTGGGCAATTTGGCTGGTGGCATAGCCGTAGTTTTCAATGCTGGTGACAGCTCGTACGGCATCGGTTACTTTGTAGTACACCACGGCAGAAACCCGAACGGTAATGTTATCTTTGGTAATCACATCTTGCGGTGGCACATCCAAGGTGACGGTTCGCATATCTACTTTAACGAGCCTATCCACCAAGGGGGGAAAGAGCAGTACTTTGAGTCCTGGTTGAAGGGCTTGAGCCTGCACCCGCCCTAGACGGAAGACCACGCCCCGCTCGTATTCGTTAATAATACGTATCCACTGCGATACCACATACACCACCACAAACAGCGGCACAATACCACCAAACAGATCAAAAGGGAACATTAGTCTTACTTCTTTCTAAGGCCATTCGGCCACGCAATAAAACAGCGAGTCAGGGCTTCGCTTCTGCCCCCTCTCCCTGAGGTGTATTGTTTTGCATGATTACAAAGATGTTCAAGAGGGGCTTTGTAACCGATACATTTTAATCGGGTACGGTTATAAGTATACACGAAATCCTCAATATACGCCACACGATCTTCCTTACAGTTAAAGCGGTTACGATGCTTATGTGTAATGGGATAACGACGAATCGCCTCACTTAAACGACGGTTAAAACGTTCCAGCATTCCGTTGGTTTGTGGACGGTAGGGACGGGTTAAACGGTGTTCAATGCCCCGTTCTCTGCACACTACGTCAAACGGATGCTCGCCAGAAGGCTTGTCATGAGG
>JBJTUB010000026.1:0-4099 GCA_046080465.1 Vampirovibrionales bacterium
ATTTTGAGGGAGGATACTTAAAATACGATCCCATTTACTTGCATTCTGCATAAACTCTAGCCTTATTACTGAACAGGAAACACAGCTAGAGCTTACCACAAATACTATCTTAGCACATATGGGGCTAACGCCCCCATTGCCTCCCAAAAAAGAAACCGTTTCTTACGCTATTTAACCTGAGAGTTGAACTAACATAGTTTGTAAACACCCTCTAGTGAACACTCTCACCTTTTTCAAACAGCCCCTAGTGGCTACTAGCTTCTTTACTTACTTTTTTAACAACCGTTAGCTGAGTCACATCCACCCACGCATCGCCCAAGGCATCGCTCACCACGCTACCTTCCAGCTGAATGACATCGTTCGGGCCAAGATCTTTGTGTTTTTCGGCCAGCGTACGATTCACAAACAGCTTTAGTTCGGTGAGTGGTATGTGAATGGTGTTCGGCACATCATCACGAAACAACAACAGGGTAATAAACTGTTCGGGGTTGCGATACACAGGCTTGTAATCTAAGCCAAGGCTAGAGAACGTGGCCACGGTTCCCTCTAGTTTCACCGCCTTTTTTAAAAAAGCGGTTGGATTACTCACTAGTTGTGTTAGGGTAAGGCTGGTGGCCACGGCAGTGGGGGCAACGGTTTGGCTCGCAGGCTTCGCCTTTGGGGCGGTAGCATGGGTGGTAGCAGCCATTGTCACGGTACTAAAACTACCAATAGTCAAGGTTAGGGCTAACAGGGTTTTGTAAACAAGATTCATGGGGTGTGTGGCTCCTTTAGCCTAGAGAGTCTTCTTAAGTATAGTGGAATTACTACTTTTCCGTACATTCCTAAGTTCCTCGTTTCGCATTGCCCTACGGGCAATCTTGAGAGGCCGTTCCTACCTCTCAAACTCTCCCCCCTCAAGTTATTAACGGGGGCTAACGCCCCCGTTGCCCCCCACTTGAGTTTGGTGAACGAAAGAATATAAAAGTGTTCGGAAAAATAAGGATTTAACTATAGAACGTCATTATCTAACACTATTATACTCTGTTTTTGTTTTTTTGCCTGTAACCGCTATCCTTTTTTTAGTAACCTCGTCTATAGAAACCTTTACACCCTCCATGATATACACCTACACTTCTGCTACAACGATGCCCAGCCTGCCCAACGGCGTGCCTGCCCCATGGCCGATACCCCAAACGACACTCACGCCCTTGCCTGCTAGCCCTTTAGCAGGCCCCACACAGGATACCCTACAAAGGCAAGCTTCCCCCATCGCTCCACCGCCACTTCAAACAACCCCTAAAAAGCCGTGGTCGCCTTGGGTGAGCGTGCCACTTACGGTGCTAGGGGGTACGGCTGCCTTAGCAACTGCAGCCGTGGCCTTACCAGTAGGCTATTTAATGCTAAAGCCTGCTTTTAGCAAACAAACCGCTTGGAGTGATTTGCAAGCCTTGGCAGGTAAAGAGCTGACCCAAGCCGATATTCCCGCTAGTTTTGCCACCATTCGCCTTGGGGCGGCCGATGTGTTAAAACAGCTTGGCCACAACCCAGAGTGGTATCAACAATGGCTAGAAAAACCTTGGGTGAAGGAAGGGTCAGGGGTCACCAAGGCGGCATTATGGCTCGCCAGCCGAGCGAACGTTCTTGGCACCGTGGGATGGCAAGTGTTTGATACGGTTGCCAGCTTCCCCACTCAATCGAAGGTGGATATGTTGAAGTACATGCTTCAACCCTCGTTTTTTAAGCAAGCGGCAACAGATATCGGCAGTGCCTTTGCTTATCTTGATGAACTACCCACTAAAGGCGAACTCCCCCCCTTGCCAGAGCTAGCCGTGGTGCGTGATCTCATTCAACGGGCGGGTATCCCCTTTGTCAAGGCGACTCAATTAGCTGCGTTAACGCTTCAGCAAACAGGCCGTACCTTGGGGCAAATAAGCTCAGAGCTGATAGAGGCTCGTACACAGGGCAACAAGGAAGTCGTAGAAGGCCTGTTGACAGAGTACGCCTTGCACAAGTTGTGCATCCCCATGCTGGGTGAAGCCCCGCAAACACCCTTTAAAGAGATGCTCCCTATTTTAAAAAAGGGAATAGCCGAACTAAACGCCACGGTTTATAAACGCGATCCGCTGTTGCTAGAGAGCATTACCAGTAACGAGCAGTGTATTGGCTCGGCCTCAACGGCGATGGTGTATTTAGCCAAGCATCAATCAGGTAAAAGCAGGGTTGTTAAGGCACTACGCCCCAGTGCAAATCAGGCGTGGGTGGCACAGTACATGGAATCGCTCGATCGTATTTTTCAACAAGTGGTGGGCATGGAAGGCAACGAGAAAGCCCGCTTGATGGCCTTTAAAATGGCTTTGGAACAATCGCTCAATTTAGGGCAACAACTGGATACAAAGGTAGAAAAGCAGGCCAGTGATTTTCTCAGTGGGGTGATTGAACGGTATCAGTTGCCTATCCATGTGGCGAAAGTGGATGCCGTAACGGATAAACTAATTACGCAAGATCCAGCCGAAGGCCAGACGCTGAAGTCTATTTTATCTAGTGATGTGGTTAGTCAGGCAGAGAAACATGAAGCGGTTTTAGCCGTAAAAAAAGCATGGGCAACGGCCAGTCTTTCTCCGTTTAGGCATTTAGATTTGCATCCTTCCAACGTGTTTTACGACCCCGCTACTAAAAAGGTGACGCTGATTGATTTAGGCATGGCTGGGGGCTTTGATGAAGCCTCGTCTGCCTTGAAGCACTATTATCGACTATTGGAATCGGTGGCACTCAACCGCGAGGCTACCCCAGTGGATGTTCGTGTGTTGGGCGACCGTGTGGATGCGACGCAACAAAATGCCTTGGTGACAGGGCTAACACAAGAAGGTGGCTTGCTGAGAGAACAGTTGCTTACACAAGCAAAGCAATGGCTTCGCCCGTTAACAACCGAGGAACGTCAGCAGTTGCCGTGGCATCGCCGAGTGGTTGAGCGTACCCTCAAAGCTATCGGGAGACAAGCACTAAACACCAAGATAGGTGAAGCGATGGGGGTTTCTTTCGTGCGTAAAGCAACGACATGGTCAATGCCTTCTTTAAGTAGTACAGCGGAACAACGTCGCTTATTGCAACAGCTCCTAAGCCCCACGGCCACGCTACCACAAGCAGAATTAGCCACCTTACTGGAACGTATGACTCTGAACCCTTACAGTGGGCTAGATACGTTACGCATGGCTGGCAACCCCTTAGGTGAGATTAGCGTATTAAAAGAAAGTACCGATAACGGGTTAGTCGGCAACCTTGTACAAGGTATCTCTGGCTTAGCCAGCAGTACTCAACGCCGACTGGAAGATCTCAACCCCTTAGAGCTAAAAGCCCTTAGCCGAGAGTTGAACGAGGATTTTGCCTCCTTGTCCCGTGAAAAACAAGAGGCCTTATGGGCGAATTATCAGAAAGCATCGTTAGATAAGCTCGATTTTGAGAAAAAGGAAAAAGAGCAATTTAGCAAAATCTTAGAAGCGATGACCTTTTGGCTGAAGCCCGAGTATCGTATGAGCGAGGCCAGTTGGGGTAACACAGGGCAGCAGGGCCTTAGCCCCATTAGTGTGCTAGATGGCCTCAAACGTGCCGAGGGGATACTAAACCTTACGCACGAAGCCACCCCCACCAACTTGGAGACGCTCCAACGAGCCGTCAAGCAAGAACTCCCTGAGTTACCACGCAAGGGTCTACAAGCGATTGGCTATAAAAAGCATTTGCACGGAAAGCGGCAAGCCCTATTGCAACAAAAACTAGAGGCAATTTACCAGCAATTTAGCCAAGAAGCCGAACAGCAGGTTCGTCTGTTAGAGCAAATCTTGGGTAAGCAGTATGCCCCACAAGAACGCAGTCAGCTTGAAGCCTTCTTTAAGCAACGCATGGCCATTGTTACAGGGGCTATCCGTGACCCTAAGCTGGATGATCGTGCCTATATTGCTAAAAGTTTAGAGTTGCAAAACCTAGGCAATGTATAGTATTTTAAATAATTTACGACTCTTTTCCAAAGATGTGTTGAATGGCTTCGTAGAAGGCTAGCCCTAAACGTATTCCATTGGTTACAACCCGCTTGAGCACCGCCCACCACCCCTCAATCGGGTTCAAA
>JBJTUB010000027.1:0-9639 GCA_046080465.1 Vampirovibrionales bacterium
ACTGAATAAGGTCTAGCCTATGTTGGGACGATTTTTTTCAAAACGGCTTTTGGGTAATACGCGCGAATGATTCAGGGGGAGAGTGTTGAGAGGGAGGAACGGCCTCTCAACGTTGCCCTTTAGGGCAACTTAGCACCAAGAAGTTAGAAAGAAGCTGTTTAAAACTATTTGCAAACAGCCCTTAGTATAGTCTACGAAACAATGTATCATTGAGTTTACTATATCACAAACCCCTGATTACACAACCCTACCAAACTCTACAGCAGGGTAAAAGCCTGAAAGAGTGTGATTTCTTTGGCCTGAATTGCGTAGCTCTGAAGGCCAAAGTGGGGTCAAGGGGCAACGCCCCTTGCACGCAGGGGGTTCTCCAAGGGGGACTCTCGTGGAAGAGTCCCCGCTTGGAACCCGCCAACAAAAGATAACACAACTCAGTGAAGTACAGTAACATACTATAAAACTTGCACCTCCTCATCGCACAGGCGGAAGCCCTAGCCTCTCAACGTTGCCTGAAAGGCAACTTAAGCACAGGCGAACGCCCCTTCACCAATATTCGGCTCCGAAGATTTTCCACGGCTTGATTTTTTCTTCAATATCGGCCTTGAGTTCGGCTAGGTTGTTATAGGTAGTATCACCTACCATGTGGGTCATTTCTTCGCCTACCAAGGTTTCCATGGCTTGTTGACTTTGTTTTAAATCCCGAATCATCCGCTTTTGGCGTTCACGCTCTAAAAACTGCCAACCGCTAAACCCGCACTTGGGGGGCATGACTGTCCAGCCGTGGTAGGGAGCATTTTTGCAGACGGTGGGGCGTTTATCGTAAATACCGCACAACCCTTCGGGGGTGGTGTAACGGCAGTGGTAAAACGTGGCTCGGCTAATATCATAGTTCGGGCGATTTTTCAGTACCTCTAGCACGTTAGCCACATGTTCGGGTTCGGCCTCAAGGGCTTTTTCTACACTTTCGTAGGGTTCAAAAATGTGCAGAAAGTCTTGGGCTTCCTTATCGCCTGCTTCGGCTTTGGCTACCATATCTTCGTGGTAGGTATGCGTCACGGCAGAACGGCAACAGACACCGCATTTGTGGCACATATCAGGCAGATTCAAGCCTGCTTCTTTTAAGGCTTCGTTGCCAGCGTGGTTAGGTTCGGGGGTGTGGGGTTCAGTTGTATTAAACATCTGCTAATCTTTTTGATCTTTTCCATAGGTTATCTTATAAAATCCAGTGGTCTCGTATTTTAAAAACTATCCGAACACGTTTCTTATATAGTATTTTAAATAATTTACGACTCTTTTCCAAAGAAGTGTTGAATGGCTTCGTAGAAGGCTAGCCCTAAACGCATCCCATCTGTACAGTCTACTACGATTCAAAAATATTTCAAAATACTATACCAATTCTTAGTTTAAATAGCGTAAGAAGCTGTTTCTTTTTTTGGGGGCAATGGGGGCGTTAGCCCCCATTATTAAACCTAGGGGGGAGCGTTGTAGAGAGGTTTTTCACAATGAGGATCTTGCGTAAGAATTGAGATGGTTCCTCCTCACTGTGGGGGCGAACGCCCCGTCCTCTCTACGTTGCCCAAAGGGCAACACCAAACGACAAACGTGGGTATAGACTACTTCAACTCGATATTGGTATTACTCTTCGGGGAAGCGACTGGGGCGTTCGTTCAATTCTAGCAGTTGCTTAAACATGGGAACGCTAATCAGCCGAGCTTGCAATAGTTGCAAGGCGACTTGTACGCTTTGCGGATGATCCTCCACTTTGGCAGCGAGCTTGAAAAACTCGTCACTCGTCCACTGAATCAGCGGTGCGTTAGGGTTAGGTGGTGTGGCTGGGGTGGGTTGAGCATTCATCGGGTAGAACTTTCTTTCTGTGCCTTGTTTACAATTATAGTCGAAACGTCTCAGATTGGTGGTAAGTTGCCCGTAGAGCAATGCGAAACGAGGGACTTATAGAAAACTCTGCAAAAGCCCATTCGGGCGTGCATTGAAGCGTTGAACGCTGGTTGCGCAAACCTCTTTGAGGAAACGGGTCTATAGGGGCGAAGCCCCTATAAATACTCTAGGGAGGAGAGTTTGAGAGAGAGGAACGGCCTCTCAAAGTCGTCTGAAAGACGACACAAAACGACAAACTTAGGAGTGTGCGAAAATCACTCTATCCTATCACTCATTATCCAACTTGCTACGGTTGGGCAATACATAATAAATATCTGAAAAAACGGTGTGTAGCTTTTGTTCGGCATTGCTAAGGTTGGTTTTGCCTAGCAGTTGCTCGTAATCGGCAATGGATATCGATTTATCAAGATAGGGAACCAAGCTGGCTACTTCTGCCAGCTTGTTGTGTTGTTGATCTTGCACCAACACCTTCGCCAAACGATGTAAGGGAATCCGAAAGAAGAGTTCGACCACTTCCGTATCAAAATGACTTCCCGAATCTTTACGGAAGATTTTAAGTACATTTTCAAACGGCATACGGTTACGGTAATGACGCAACGAGGTAATGGCATCAAACACATCAGTAAGGGCAATAATACGCCCCCCCATGGGTATCTCTTCACCTTTTAGCCCACTAAAATAGCCTTTGCCATCCACCCGCTCGTGGTGCGTGGCAGCCATAAAAGGTACGTTTTTAAGGTGCTTGGGGAAGTGAATATGCTGTAAAATCTCGTAGGTGTAGCGAGCATGCTCTTGAATGTGCTTGTATTCCGCCACCGTCAAGCGGCCTTCTTTGGTCAGTACTTCTTCCCGAATCCCGATTTTACCAATATCGTGCAGTAAAGCGGCATAACGCAAGGCCTCGTTTTCATCAGAGGAAAGGTGCATCTCTTCGCCAATGAGAACAGCGTAGTTGGCCACCCGCTTGGAGTGCCCCGAGGTAATACGGTCTCGAGCGTCAATGGCACTGGAAAGGGTAATCACAAAACTTTCAAAGGCTTGCTTTTGCTGAGCCGCCAACAGGGTGTTTTCCATGGTCATGCTGGCCGTGGCAGAAATAGCCAACAGTAAATCTTCGTCGCTTTTAACAAAGGGGCCGTTGCGTTTGTTAAGCACCTGAATGACACTAATGGGTTCGCCTGTACGGTTGTGTATCGGCATACATAGCAAGCTGGTGGTTCGGTAGCCCGTCTTGCGGTCGACTTCCTTATTAAAGCGAGGGTCTTGGTAGACATCAGGAATGTTAAGGGCCTCACCTAGGCGAAGCACATGCCCTGCCAACCCCGTTCCTGCGGGGATGCGAATGACATCGGTACTGCTAAAGCCTGAAGCTACTTTGCTCCAGAGTTCATCTTTCTCCGCATCGTACACAAACACAGTGCAGCGTTCGGCATTTAAGGCACGGGTCGTTTCTTCACGAATGATGTGTAAGATATTGTCTAAATCCCGCTCGGCGGAAATAGCTAAACCTAAACGAAACAGAGAAGAGAAGGCTTCTGGCGAGACGCCCTGAAAGCGATCCTGCTCCGACTCTGAATCCAACGCTTCGTCTATTGAGAGAGAGACGGCAGCAGCCTCTGGATTCTCAGCCAAGTTAGCAGTCTGTTCATGGTCATTCGTCGTGGCTAGGTGTGCCTGCTCCGATGCTGCAAACGGCTCTTCTTTCTTTTTGAAAGCGACACTGCTTCCACGCTCAGCTCGCTGCTGCATCAGCTGTTGCCACGTGTTGGGTGCCACCACGTACAGTTCTTCTTCAATAGAACGCAAAATAAAGCTAAGCCCATTCAGCTCCGCTAGCCTTAAGGCCCTCAGCAGAGATTCTTCGGCTAGGCCGTAATGATTCATATCATGATAAAGCTTGCCTTGTTCAAAAAAGGTTTTTGCCAATTCGGTATGATTGCGTAAGCGTTTAAAGACGGTGATAGCTGTTACTAGGTGTTCTAGGGCTTCACGTCGCCGACCAAACGTGTAACACAACGCCCCCAACAAACGATACGCCACCCCGTAAATCACCTCGTTGGTGTAGTTTTCCAGTAAGGGCAAGGCCATCATCGAGAGCAATTCATACGATTCTTCAAACTCGTGGTAACGATACTTTAAAAAAGCTTTATACACCAGCGTTGTAGCGTAGTTTACCCAATGCTTCAGTTCTTTATTATCCAGTTCGAGCTGAACAATCAGGGCTTCGGCTTTTTTAAGCTGCTTATTTAAAATGCAAATTTTCAGTAGCTCGTTATTTAAACGCCCTACCCGCTCCGTATCGTTTAATTGCTTGGCCAGTGCCAGTGCTTTTTCTGTATGAAACTCCGCCTCGGA
Organism: Vampirovibrionales bacterium; assembly: GCA_046080465.1. Lineage (GTDB taxonomy): Bacteria > Cyanobacteriota > Vampirovibrionia > Vampirovibrionales > JAJTHC01 > JBJTUB01. The sequence goes on from JBJTUB010000027.1 coordinate 4,249, forward strand.
GACATTTTCCACCACCAACGCCAGTTGGCCTAAAAGCTCGTTGCTATGGGCTTGTTCGTGAATAATACCGAGAGATTCTTTAATTTGCAAGGAATGACGTAGCAACTGACTCGCTTGAGCAAACGAGCCTGTACGTTCGTAGTGTTTGGCCATGCTATCGTAGATTTTAGCAGCCTGTAGCGATTCGCTGTCGGTATAGGTTAGGGCTTCACGATAAAAACGCAACGCAAGACCATAGTTTTGCTTATCACTATGAATAACACCTTTGTAATAAAGCAGATTGGCCTTAATGGCCAAAGATCCCTTATGTTGCACACTTTTTTGAAGCACCTGCAAATGAGAATCCAAACGACGCAGGGTTTGGCTCCCCTCTTTATCAGGCGATTGTAAAAAACGCACCCATGTTTGCTCTACCTGTGCTTGGAGACACAGTATATGCGTAGGCTGTTCGGCCAAGTGCTTGATGATTTCATCCAGCAACTGAGAACTTTCGGAGTATTTACCCAAGTAATTTAAAAGCTGACACCGCTCTAGCAAGCGTTCGGGATGCCAATCAGAGGAGTCTACAACGGATGAGGAGACCTCCTGCCCCGCCGAGGACGCCACCATTAGCTCCCAACTAGCACCAGGCAAAATACTGTTCTGAAGCAGAGATCCGCTTTTAGACTTGGCTACGATAATAGACTTTGAGGAGGCAGAAGACGTATTTTTTTGCGAAGAAGACTCAGGCGAAGAAAAAGTCATATAAAAGGCCTTTGGCACGCTGAAGAGCTGTAGTTAAGAATGGATTACTTAGGGGCTGTTTGCAAATAGTTTTAAACCGTTTCTTTCTTACTTCTTGGTGGTAAGTTGCCCTAAAGGGCAACGTTGAGAGGCCGTTCTTCCTTCTCAACACTCTCCCCCCTAGATTATTTGAGAGTGTTAACTAAAGGTTGTTTACAAACGATGTTAGTCTCCTGCCTTAAGTTGCCCTCTGGGCAACGTAGAGATGCCGTTCCTCCCTCTCTACAACTCTCCCCCCTAAGTTATTCTAGGGGCTTCGCCCTTAGATACCCCTGTTTTCATTAGTAATTCTACTGATTTTTAACAACTTAACAAGATTTGGTCTAGGTTTAGACGATTTTTTTCAAAACAGCTTTTAGTTAATACTCTCGATTATTTATAGGGGCTTCGCCCCTATAAACCCCATTGATACATGATTGAAATCAAGTTTTTGGTTGAGTTTCATAAGCGGTATCCATAGAAGACTCTGCGAAAGATTCAAGCGGATGAAATTTCAAGGAAACGAAAACGGCTTAGAGGGCGTGTACACTGAAGTACATAACCGATAAACGGCTTGAGTTGACACAGAAAGTTCGCCGATGGGGGCTTTTGTAGAGGTTTCTATAGAAAACTCTGCAAAAGAGGCTTTACCCCCTCTCCCTATGGGAGAGGGTCGGGGTGAGGGCTTCCACCAACCTAGGTATTGCCTGTGTTTCCCTCATACTAGCCTTCTCCCATAGGGAGAAGGAACAGTTTTTGCTTACCTGTGGTGGCTTTCGCAGAGCTTTCTATAGTTACAGTAATTTATTTGCACACAGCCCCTAGTCTTAAATGATTAGAAAGTAGATGTTATTCCATGATCTCCACACAGGTTAAAACAAGTAAAGTGGTTCAGCCTCAAGGCAGTACGGTGCATTGCCCCCATTGCGATGGTGAACTCGATATTCAGGCCTTAATTCAACACGAATCCAACGAGGCCATTCAGCAACAGTTGCAAGCCCAACAACAGGCCTTTGAGCAACAGTTGAAACAACAGTTGGCAGAAGAAAAAAAACGCCAAGCCGAACAACTAAAACAGCGAGAGGATGCCTTACGCACCCAGCTTTTAGAAGAACAGGCTCAAGCCACCGAGGCCTTAAACAGCGAGCTAAAGGCTAAAAGCGAACAGCTTAAAGAACTGCACACCCTACGAGCCCAAAAGCTTAAAATTCAACGAGAAAAAGAAGAGTTGCTGAGCCAAGCCGAGGCAGAAAAAGAATCGCTCCGCTTGAAACTGCGTGCGGATTTAGCCAAAGAGCAAGAGCGAGTGCTTGAGCAACGTGAAGCCCAGTTGAAGGCTCAACTGTTGGAAGAACAGGCCCAAGCCACCGAGGCCTTAAACAGCGAGCTAAAAGCCAAAAGCGAACAGATTAAAGAACTACACACCCTACGAGCCGAAAAGCTTAAAATCCAACGAGAAAAAGACGAGTTGGCCAGCCAAATTACCGCCGAAAAAGAAGCCCAATTTCAGCAGCAATTGGTGGAAGAACGCCAGAAGATTAAACGACTTGAAAGCGAACGCTACGAGCTACAGGTGGTTGAATTGAAGAAACAACTGGAAGATCAACGCCAGATGACCGAGGAAATGAAGCGTCGGCAAGAACAAGGCAGTATGCAGCTTCAAGGCGAAGCCCAAGAGCTAGCCATGGAACAGTGGTTGCGTGAGCATTTCCGTTTCGATGAGGTGGCCGAGGTTAAAAAAGGCGACATGGGGGCCGATTGTCTGCACCGTATTCGTAGTGCCACAGGGCAAGATTGCGGGGTGATTTATTATGAAAGCAAGCGTACCAAAAGCTTTCAAGAATCGTGGATACCTAAGTTTAAAAAAGATATGATGGCACATAACGTCGATTTAGGGGTGTTGGTTACGGCTGTTTACCCCAAGGGGATGGAACGCATGGGCTTACGAGATGGCATTTATATTTGTAATTACGATGAGTTTAAAAGCCTTTGCCATGTATTACGTCAGCAGGTTATTGCGTTGCATCAGGCAAATCAAGCTCAAGAAAACCGAGGCGAAAAAACAGTCATGCTCTACCATTACTTGACGGGCAACGAGTTTAAGCTTCAGTTTGAGGCCATTGTCAATGGCTTTGTGCAAATGCGTCAGGATTTAGAAGCCGAAAAACGAGCCTTTAACACCCAGTGGAAGAAGCGTGAAAAACAGCTAGATGGGGTTTTGTTGAGTACCAGTGCTATGTATGGGTCTATTAAGGGCATTGCAGGCAACGCCGCCCCACAGGTAGAGGCCTTAGAGCTAATGGATACCAACGATACCGTGTACTTATTGAATTAAAAAGGGGTGGAACCATGACGGTTGTGTAGGTGCTACAGCCCCAAAGTAATACCATTTTCATAAACATTCTTATATTCTTTCGTTCACCAAACTCAAGTGGGGGGCAACGGGGGCGTTAGCCCCCGTTAATAACTCGAGGGGGGAGAGTGTTGAGAGGGAGGAACGGCCTCTCAACGTTGCCCAGAGGGCAACCTAAGGCAAGGGACTAACACAGTTTGTAAACAACCTCTAGTTAACACTCTCACATCAACAACTGATACACTTGAAGGATTTCTCTTGTACCAAGGGTAATTATGTTTGTGCTATGCTTGCATAATGATTAAATAGAGCTTCGAGTGTAAAGGATGGCTGTGTGCTTCGGTTGATGTGTTTGTATTATTGGTTCATGGTGGCTCTTTTTGTGGGGGGCTTCGGTGGCTCATGCTTCTTGCTTGCCTCGGCCACATCGCCTATGGCATCACCCAGCTTGCAAAAACCTACCTTGGTTTCTGCCACAACCGATGCGATGCAACTAAGGCACGATGCCTTGCAAGCCTGTTGCGATCCGTTACACCCACCCCAGTGGAGCCAAGCTTACGAATTGGGCAATAAGCTTGTTGCCTTGGGCGATAAAGCGGGCTACTACGTGCTGGCACAGGTTTACGGCACCCCTAAGCAACTTTACTTCGATGCGTTTAAGGCTCTGTTGTGTGTAAAAAAGGCGATTCAATTGGGCAGTTCATCGGCCAAGTTTTTATATGGGCAGTGGCTGTACGAGGGAGACACCCTAGGGCAACAGCTAACCCCCACCGATTTAACACAAGCCATGCAGTTGATTGAAGAAGCCGCTAACGAGGGCTGCGTCGAGGCTCAACTGTTTTTAGCCGATTATTACAGTGCCTTTACATCGGATGCCGACGAGATGCCCTTGGAAACCGTGGCGTATTGGTTTACGTTAGCCAGCCAGCAAGATGCTCATTGGCGAGGAGAACTCGTTGCCTTGGCGGATTATGCCTTGCAACAGTTAAAACAACCGCAACAAGCGTTAACGTTGTATGAAAAGGCACAAGCTTTGGGCGAACCCCATATGTACGAGCGGATTGCCGAACTCTATGCGGATGGGGTGTTTGGTGTAAAACAACGCCCACAGGCCTTGGCGTATTACGAGAAAGCCGCACAAGAATCACCCACCAACACCCTGTTACAAGAGCAGTTGGGTAACTGGTTTGTGCAAGGTGCGTTTGGGGTAAGCAATGTGCAAAAAGGTAGGTATTGGCTACAGCAGGCGGCTGAACAAGGGGCGCCCACGGCAATGTGGGCCTTGGCCACCTTGTATGAAAAGCAGTTGAATGATCCGTTGCAAGCCTTAACGTGGTATGAAACCTATGTGGATCAGCGTCCTTCGGGGGGGCTGTATTATCGTTTGGCCTATTGGTGGGAACATGGTAAACCGCCAGAATCATCGGCACCAACAGCACGCAGTATCCGCATGGATGTATCGAAATCGTTATTGTTGTATGAAAAAGCCAGTGCCTTGGGCGATTTAAAAGCGACTCGTAAACTAGGCTTTTACTATAAAACTACGCACACTCCAGAGATGCTAGAGCGTGCGTGTCATTATTTTGAGTTAGCGACCAAACAAGGCGATACGCTTTCTGCAACGCATTTGCAAGAGGCGAAACAACTGTTAGCCGCTTGCCCTTTATTTCCAGCCAGCTTGAGCCAGTCGGCTGAAACGGCTATGGCGACGGCTCCACCTGTAGGAAGCACCGATAAAGAGGCGAGCTTGTGGCGGTTGCCTTCTTCTACCACGGCATCGTCTAGTAGCGTACCGTTACCAGCTAAGTCAAGTACTGCCACTCAAAAACCAAAAACGGTCGCTGTAAAAAAAGTAGTCTCATCGAGTGTGAAACCTGCAACAAAGCCTACTGCTAGCAAGGCAGGGAAGCCTCAACTACCGTTGAAGAAATAGCGTTGAGTTTCATAGATGTAGTGGAATGACGATCTTTCCGTACAGTCCTAAGTTCCTCGTTTCGCATTGCCCTACGGGTAATCTTGAGAGGCCGGGGCGTTCGCCCCCACAGTGAAGAGGGATCATCTCAATGCTTACGCAAGATCCTCATTGTGAAAAACCTCTCTACAACGCTTCCCCCTAGGCTTAGTAATGGGGGTTAACGCCCCATATGTGCTAAGATAGTATTTGTGGTAAGCTCTAGCTGTGTTTCCTGTTCAGTAATAAGGCTAGAGTTTATGCAGAATGCAAGTAAATGGGATCGTATTTTAAGTATCCTCCCTCAAAATATGGAGGCGTTAGC
>JBJTUB010000028.1:0-1674 GCA_046080465.1 Vampirovibrionales bacterium
AACCACTGCCCGTTAATAAAGCAGGGATGCACTAGGGTGTGCAGGGTGTGCTGTTCTGCTTTGGGTAGAGAAGTGTGCGTTGGGTTCATGGGTCAATCGTTTCTTGCAAAAGAAGGGTATCGGATGTGTTTTTTTACTATATCGCAAACAAACCAAAATAAAGATAAAAAAGCGTTTTTAAATGGTTTGTTTTTTAAACTCTAGCAATTATTTACAAAAGATTGTTTTTATTTTCTCAGATAAACGCACCTTGCTGTTTACATCGGTTTTGTTACCTAGTCCTCTGTCTCTTTCTCTTTCCGTCTTATGCTTCTCCTCCCCCCCTGAAAGGATTCCCCCCTGTTATGATGACGTCGCTTTACAGCACCCCTAACTATGGTTATGCTACCCAGCCTAGCTATACTCAATCACCTGCTTATGGTTCGGTAGCCACCAGTACCGCCAACGCCTATGCCGATAATTCTACCAACAACTGGGCTTCTTCGGTGGCAACGGCTTATAACGACAATTCCAGCTACAGCCTTAATCAACAAACCTATGCCCCTACCGCTAATCTAAGCCAAGAGAATTACTTGGCTTATACGAACCTGAATTATGCTCCTACCGACAACAGCTCGGTGTACAACCACTACAACCCCCAGCAGTATGTAAATACCAGCTATTATAATCTTCAGCGTCCACAGGTTCAGTACACTCAGCCAACGCATAAAAAAGAAGGTGGCGGTAACGATTGGTTAACGACCTTGCTCCCTATCGTGGCCATGCTCTTTTTAATACCTGGTGGATTGGGCGGGCTTTTTGGTGGAGCTAGCCGTAGTAGTGCCAGTGCTTCGGCCACTGCTAAAGCAACGGCTCGTAGTAGTAGCGATGATGACGATTCCAGTACCACTGTGCGTCGCAGACGTACCCATACGGAGGATGTCGTGGTACCGACAGAAGAACATCGTACCGAAAATAACACCATTACTCACAACACAACCAACAACAATACAACCAACAACAATACAACCAACTACCGCACGATACATAAAACCACTGTGCGAAATGATGATCCTAAAACACCCACAACACCCAGTAAAGAGTCTATTCAGGTGAGTGTTCAAGCAGGCCTTTACGGCGACCCTGTTTCTATTGTGAAGAACAAGGATGGCACGGTGCTATCACACGGCAGCCTAACCAAAGATAGCGAACTGTTTAAGGATATGACCTCTCGTTTGTACGTGGATATGAATACCATTGGCAAGCATACCTACGCCCAAGAATACACTTACAACGTGAATGGTAACACCATTGTGGCTGGTAAAGATGGCAAAGTAACCGTGGATGGTAAGGTAGTACCCATTGGCCAAACCGTTCAACTAAAAGGTGGCGGTAGCGTGAAAGTCACCAAGGCCACGGGTGTCACCAATAACGATGAACAAATGCCACGAGCCTACAATGTAGAAATAAAAGCCCCCAACGAAGCGGGCGATGGCTATGAGAATGTTACCTTCTATGCCAGTAAGCGTAAAACCGATGGCAACATTGCTTACAACATGGATTTAAGCAAAACCCACAAACTGGATAACAAAGACGAACGTGTGACCAGTGGCTACTATGCTAAAGATTTTGCGAAGGAGTACGCTCGTTTAAGCAAATAAACATAATTTTTCTAAAAAATATAATTTAGATAGC
>JBJTUB010000029.1:0-2981 GCA_046080465.1 Vampirovibrionales bacterium
AAGCGGATGCGGGGCTTCCATGTGTTGCACCCCATGGGCTGGGATAGCTTTGGCCTGCCTGCCGAAAACGCCGCCATTGAACGGGGAGCTGACCCCAAGGTGTGGACCTTTAGCAACATTCATTACAAAATTAAAAGCCCATGAGGAAAACTTAATAAGGGATAACGACATGAACCCAACCTATCTTCAGAGTAGAAAAGACAATACCCCCAATAGTGCCATGGGAGCCGTTTTTGATATTCTGTAAGAAGAAACAATTTGTTAAACCATCACCCTAGATAGAAAGCCCCTGAACGATGACCACCACCTACGACGATATGTTTGTGTTTACCGATACCTACACCCCCCAACAGCTGGAACCCAAGTGGCAAGCCCACTGGGAAGCCTCGGGCTTGAACCGCACGGAAACCGAGGTTCCCGAAGGCAAGCAAAAGTTTTACGCCCTCAGCATGTTCCCCTACCCCAGTGGTAAACTGCACATGGGGCATGTACGCAACTACACCATTACCGATGTGATTGCACGCTACAAGCGGATGCGGGGCTTCCATGTGTTGCACCCCATGGGCTGGGATAGCTTTGGCCTGCCTGCCGAAAACGCCGCCATTGAACGGGGAGCTGACCCCAAGGTGTGGACCTTTAGCAACATCGCCAACATGAACGCCGAACTCAAGACGCTGGGCTTGATGGTGGATTGGGAGCGAGAAATCTACACCTGCCGTGAAGATTATTACAAATGGACGCAATGGTTGTTCTTGTTTTTGTATGAACGGGGCTTGGCCTACAAGAAAGAGGCTGCCGTCAACTGGGATCCTGTGGATTGCACGGTGCTGGCCAACGAACAGGTGATTGACGGCAAAAGCTGGCGATCGGGAGCCCCTGTCGAACGGCGGATGATGAGTCAATGGTTCTTTAAAATTACCGCCTACGCCGATAAACTACTGGATAATCTGCCTAAGCTGGAAGGCTGGCCTGAACGAGTCAAAACCATGCAACACAACTGGATTGACCGTAGCTACGGGGCGGAAATAACCTTCCCTGTGGTGGGGCAGGCCGATACAGGTATTACCGTGTACACCACTCGGCCTGATACCATTTACGGAGCAAGCTTTGTGACGCTGGCCCCCGAGCATCCGTTGGTGGCTGAATTGACGACCGAAGGCCAACGGGCGGCGGTAGAAGCCTATCAGCACAGCACTAAACTTAAAAGCAACATTGAACGCACCAGTACCACCAAAGAGAAAACAGGCGTGTGGACGGGGGAAAGCGTCATGAACCCCTACACCCAAGAAGTGTTGCCTTTGTGGATTGCCGATTATGTACTGGCCGATTACGGCACAGGGGCGGTGATGGCCGTACCTGCCCATGATGAGCGTGATTTTGCCTTTGCACACACCTTTAACTTGCCCGTGAAGCAAGTGATTCAACCCACGACGGGCGAGCATGACTACACTCAATCTGCGTTTACCGAGGCGGGCGTGTTGGTGAACTCGGCTCAGTTTGATGGCCTCAACAGCGTAGAGGCTAAAAATGCGATTGCCGATTTTGGCCAAGCCCAAGGGTTTGCAATGAAGAAAACCAACTACCGCCTGCGGGATTGGTTGGTATCACGGCAACGCTATTGGGGGGCACCGATTCCTATTATTTATTGCGATAATTGCGGTGTGGTACCTGTGCCTCAAGATCAGTTGCCCGTAAAACTGCCTGAAGATGTGGTGTTTAGTGGCAAAGGAGCCTCGCCGTTGGCGACTCACCCTGAGTTTGTGAAAACGGTTTGCCCCAAGTGTGGCAACATTCACGCCCGCCGAGAAACCGATACCATGGATACCTTTGTGTGTTCCAGTTGGTACTTTTTACGTTATGCCGCCCCCCACAACGCCGAGCAACCCTTCGCCCCCGAGGCCGTGAATCAGTGGATGCCTGTGGATCAGTATGTGGGCGGGATTGAACACGCTATTTTACACCTGATGTACAGCCGATTCTTCACGATGGCCTTGCACGATGGTGGATGGATTGCGCACGATGAACCCTTTAACAACCTGCTGACCCAAGGTATGGTGTTGAAGGATGGCTCGAAGATGTCGAAATCCAAGGGGAACACCGTCTCGTGTGAAGAGATGTTGAAGCAGTATGGAGCGGATACCGCCCGCTTCTTCATTCTTTCCGATTCGCCCCCTGCGGCTGATTTTGATTGGAAAGATTCGGCGATTGAAGGCTGCTACAAGTTCCTCAACCGAGTGTGGAACACCCTCACGGCCTTTGAAGGGCAAGTGACCTTTGAAGCATCCCCCATTGAGTATGCCAAGCTAACGGGCGATGTGCGTAAACTGTATCAGGCCACACACACGGCCATTGATGGCATTACCCACGATTTAGAAAATGGCTATCAGTTTAACACGGTGATGGCGAAGTTGCGTATCTTTACCGATGTTCTTGCAAAAACACCTGTGCGTGTCGATGCCAGTGCTGGTGCAGATGCCGAGACTCAGGCAGTCTTGAGCTTGGCCGTGCGAACCCTCCTACAGGTGTTGGCTCCTATGACCCCCCACCTATGTGAAGAGTTGTGGCAACGTTTAGGAGGCGAAGGTAGTATCCATACGCAACCGTGGCCAACGTTGGATAAACAAGCCTTGGTCGCCGATGCCGTGACGGTGGTATTTCAAGTGAATGGTAAGGTTCGGGATAAGGCCGAAGTCGCTTTTGGCGTGGCCAACAGCGAGCTTGAAGCCATGGCCGTGGCGAGCGAAAAGGTACAACAGTACCTTGAAGGGCTAACCGTGCAGAAGATTGTGGTCGTACCCAACAAGTTGGTCAGTATTGTCGCTAAATAGTTTTTATAAAAGGTTATACCATTTTTAGAAATGAAGGGCGTGTAGTTGATTTCTAGGAGCTTAGACTCGCAGATGAGTGCGGTGACCATAGAGGTACATAAGCTCATCGAGAATCGTAGCGACAACGAAAGCGGCAGACGCCCTTTATTTATG
>JBJTUB010000030.1:0-3578 GCA_046080465.1 Vampirovibrionales bacterium
ATTAAAAAAGAACTCCGCAAAGCCGAACTGGGCGATGCCACCGTAAATGTGCAACATCGCCAGCAACAGCTCCACCGTATTCAAGGCGATAGCGACACCGCCTTCGATGAGCTTTTGATGCCGTTAGAGGAAGAAGCCCAGTACCAAGCCCAACAACACCCCGACCCCGTGATTGAATGGGCGGTGGGGATGAGTGTGACCAGTGCCAAGTTTACAGGCCGAGCCACCATTCAAAACTTGAGTGCGGATGGTAAAAAGGCCACCCTCGCTGTGGGGGGCATTGCCACCACCGTGGCCGTTAAAGATCTCGTACCCGAGGCAGCACCCACGAGTAGCGTGAAGGCCACCAAGCGTGCGGCACGCAAGGCCATTCAACACCACCAAGTAGTGCAGGGAATCAGTCAGTACCAAGCTCCCAGCTACCGCAACGAGTTGGATGTTCGGGGGCAACGCGTGCTAGAAGCCCTAGAGGCCATTGAGGCCTTTATCGCCGATGCCCGAGTGAACAAACTGGAACTGGTGGGCATTATTCACGGCCACGGCACAGGGGCGATTAAAAAAGCCGTGCGAGACTTACTGAAACATCATAAATACGTACGTACCTATTACCCCGATCAAGCCCAGCACGGCGGCGATGGAAAAACGATCGTAGAGCTAAAATAAATAACGGGCAGATTTAAAATAGGAGTTTATTGTTATGTTAGAAACAGGAGACTGTACCCGCAGTATAAGTATACCTCCATGGCTGGGAGGGATTATTGGCGGACTTATGGCAATAGGGTATTTTTATTTTAAGGACTGGAACAATTTTAAACAAAAAACGATACAAGATTACGACAAAGCAATAAAACGTCATCCTCACAGAGCAGAAAACTATTTTTTTCGTGGAGAATTGTACGAAAAACTAGGGCAGTACGCCGAAGCGATTGACGATTACACCAAGGCTCTTGAGCTTGACCCAAGTACCGATTGGGCATGGGAACAGCGTGGGGATTCACAAAGAAAGCTTGAACGCTACGCCGAAGCGATTGACGACTACACCAAAGCGCTTGAGTTAGAACCGAGTAATGCTTGGGTATGGAGACATCGTGGGTTAGCTTATTTAGAGCTAGGGCAGTACGCCGAAGCCATAGAGGATTTCACACAAGCGATCACCCTCATATCCACTATGTTAGACTCATACGTTGATAGCTTTCTCAGCTCCGATGATAGCTTTCTCAACCCCGAGTTTGCCGAAAGTTATCACGACCGAGGCTTGGCCTATCTCGCCTTAGGCCATACCGAAGCCGCCACCGCTGATTTCCAACGCACACTAGAACTCGACCCCACCCACGAAAAAGCCCAAGCCCAACTAAAGAAGCTCACTCCCTAAAAAGCTATTGATAGAAACCGTTAATTTAAACCATGTCTAAACGAGAACCCAAAAACCTAGCCCAACGCTTTAATAGCGAAGGCGAACACGGCCTACACAAACGCCAAACTAAAAAAACTAAACCCAGCGATGCCGAACAAGGTAGCTCCAATAAAGAACGAAGTATTACCAACGCCAGCAGTTGGGATGGGTTCGGGGGGGGCAGCAAGCACGACCATGACGAGGTGTATTTGTATTCGCCCGCCCCCTACCGCCAACCCGATGCCCTGAAGGTAGCGTGGTGCTACCCCGCCAACTACAGCATTGCTATGGCCAGTTTGGGGTATTTGTTGTTGTTTGCCCAGTTGGATAAACTCGAGTTTGTGCAACCCGTTCGCTACAGTAGCGAAGATTACGGCCAGCAAGGCCACGCCCTACGGCAATCGCAGCTTATGGGGTTCTCGTTCTCGTTTGAGTTGGATAGTGTTGAGGTATTGCGTTGTTTTGAAAAAGAAGGCTTACCCGCCTACGCCGATCAACGAGACGCTAGTCATCCTGTCATTTTTGCGGGGGGGCCTGTGCCTTCCAGCAACCCTGAACCCTACGCCCTGTTTTTTGATTTCTTTCTCATTGGCGAAGGCGAAGAACTCCTAACGCAGGTGATGCGGTTTCTTTACGAGCATCAAACCGAACTTGCTACCAATAAACGTGCCTGTTTAGAAGCCTTGGCCAAGGCTCATGCAGGGGTCTATGTACCGCACCTGTATCAGCCTGTGTATGCTAGCCCCACGGGTGAAGTGGTGGATATACTCTACCACGGCCAACAAGCCCCTGATGCTGATGCTCATACTCACACCGTCCCTGCCTCGTTGCAGGCAGGCACGCTCCCCTTGGTACGCAAGCAGTTTATTAGCAACTTGGATAACTATGTGGCCACCAGCCCGATTCTCTCAGAAGCCTCGGTGTTTGGCAAAAGCTATTTGGTGGAAGTGATGCGAGGCTGTTCGCACCGATGCCGATTCTGTTTGGCCAGCTATTCCACCTTGCCCACCCGTGGGGCGAGCTTCGAGGCGATTATTGCAGGGATTGAACAAGGCTTGCCCCACACCAAAAAACTCGGGTTGTTGGGCGTGTTGGTAGCGGATCATCCGCAGTTTGCCGAACTGATGGCCTATGTGGCTCAACAACCCAACTTGCAACTGAGTACTGGGGCGGTGCGAGCCGATACCATCACCCCCGCCTTGTGCGAAACCTTGGCCAACAGCGGAAGCACCAGCATTACCATCGCCGTGGAAAGTGGGAGTCCGTGGATGCGGCGGCGTATTAACAAGCACCTTAAAGAGAGTAGTATTTTCAAAGCGGCGGAAGTCATTGCCAACAGCGGACTCAAACACCTCAAGTTGTATCACATGGTGGGCTTGCCCGATGAAACCCCCGCCCATGTGGAAGAAAGTGCCGATTTAATTCGTAGACTGAAGAAGGCGCACCCTCGCTTAAAACTTTCGGTAGGGTGTTCCAGTTTTGTACCCAAGGCTCACACGCCGTTCCAGTGGATGCCCCGCCTGAGTACCGCCGAACTGAAGCGTCGCCAAGAACAGTTCCGCAAGGGGATTGTGTCTGTGGCAGAGTTTCGTCCGTCTTCGGCCAGGTGGGATACCTTCCAAGCCTTGGTGAGTCGGGGGGATAGACGTTTGGCGCCGTTTTTGCTGGCCTTCACCGCCTTAGGCGGGAGCCATGGTCACGTTCGCCGAGCTTATAAAACAGTGGAAGAAGCGGGGCGTCCCCTGCCCGCCTTGGAGTGGTACGCCGAACGCCCCCGCCCTGAAACAGAGGTGTTACCGTGGGCGATGCTCCATTTGGGGGTAGATACCGCTATTTTGTGGAAGGAAGGGCAAGTGCCACCCGCCTTGCTTCACCCCGATTGGCAACCCGCCAACGATTAGCAACATTCCTTGATGTAACAGCGTACTAAAGATAGGTTACTGTTAGCCGATAACTGTCTTTTATAGTCTCTTAAAAAGTTTCTTTTGCATGTCTATACGTTGTCGCTACGCCCCATTTGTTCAGTCATGGTGTTCTGTCTACACTCCTTCACAAACGGGTCTAGGCTCCTAGTCTAGCCTATGCCTAAAAAACTTTTAAAAAAACTATATAGAAGCCTCTGCACCCTCGCAATCAAACACCGAACGCTAAAAGCGTAACGATCTAAAAAATGGGGGCAACGGGG
>JBJTUB010000031.1:0-12720 GCA_046080465.1 Vampirovibrionales bacterium
GCCTCCATATTTTGAGGGAGGATACTTAAAATACGATCCCATTTACTTGCATTCTGCATAAACTCTAGCCTTATTACTGAACAGGAAACACAGCTAGAGCTTACCACAAATACTATCTTAGCACATATGGGGCGAAGCCCCTATAATAATCTAGGGGGGAGAGTGTTGAGAGGGAGGAACGGCCTCTCTACGTTGCCCGTTAGGGCAACTTAAGGCGACAAGCGTAGGGATACGCTATTTAAGTTTTTAATTGGTATTACTACTAGTATTTTAAAGTTTTTATGTTACCTTAATCTTTAATCAGTAGAATTGTGTTCGCTCATTTTTAGTGTGGGTGAGATGTTGTTTTTTTAAGGATACTTTAACGTCATGATGTGTGGTATTGTTGGATACATAGGCAAACGCCCTTTGCTACCGTTAATTGCTCATGGGTTAGAACAACTGGAATATCGTGGGTATGATTCGGCAGGCATTGCCTTGATGAACCCCGCCTCGGCCGAGGTGGCCACCTACAAGGCCACAGGTAAACTGGCCAACCTACGAACCTTACTTCCCTTGGATACACCGCCTATCCCCGCAGGTGAGTTGCAGCTGGGCATTGGCCACATTCGTTGGGCCACGCACGGTGCCCCTACCGAGCAAAACGCCCACCCGCATCAATCGCAAGCAGGGCAAGTGGTGTTGGTGCATAATGGTATTATCGAAAACTACGCCGAACTCAAGCATCAGTTGACGGCCAAAGGGTTTGAGTTTGTCAGCGAAACCGATACCGAAACCATCGCTCATTGCTTAGAAGATCAGTTGAGTGATACGCCCGCCTTTTTTGATGCCTTGCAAGCCACCAAGCGTCGTTTGCGTGGGGCTTATGCCTTGGTATTGATGACCGTGAACGAACCCGATACCCTGTATGCCACACGACAACAAGCCCCCTTGGTGGTGGGTGTTGGAGACGGCGAATACTGGCTTGCCTCAGATGTGGTGGCCTTGGTGAAGCATACCGATCAAGTACTCTACCTAAACGATGGCGAAACCGTACGCCTCACTGCCCAAGGGCTAGAGCTGTTTGATGCGAATGGCCACGCCCTGCCCCCCCATGTAGAAACGATTCAAACAGGGCCGTTGGTGATTGATAAGCGTGGCTACAAGCACTTTATGCTGAAAGAGATTTACGAGCAACCCGATGTGGTACGCAACGCTCTGATGGATCGGTTACACAGTGCCAACTTGCCTATTTTATTAAACAACGATACCCCCTTAAGCAACAACACACAACAGGTAGAGGCCTTATTGAAGGATACCGAGCGTTTAGTGATTGTGGGCTGCGGAACCTCGTACCATGCGGGGATGGTGGCCAAGCAGTTTATTGAAGCCGTGGTTCGCTTGCCCGTGAGTGTGGAATCGGCAGGGGAATACCGCTATGCCAACCCCATTGTGAACGAGCGTACCTTAGTGGTGGCCATCTCTCAATCGGGCGAGACCGCCGATACACTGGAGGCCGTTAAGCAGGTGAAGGCTTTGGGTGCCAAAGTGTTGGTACTCACCAACCGCCCTGATTCCTCAATGGCGCGTGAAGCCCATGCGGTGATGAACGTGCGGGCTGGGGTAGAAGTGAGTGTGGCCGCCACGAAAAGCTTTATTGCTCAAATTGTAGCGTTGTACTTGGTGGGTATTGCCATGGCCGAACAAGACAACCGCACCGATGCCGCCTTGTTACATACCTTGAAGCAAGAACTCTTCCAGTTGCCTACGCACATGGAGGCAACGCTCAGCCAGCACGAAGCCGTGCAGAAGTTGGCTCGTAGTGTGGCACACTACCGTAGTATGCTGTTTATTGGCCGTGGCATTAACCATCCCACCGCCATGGAGGCCGCTTTGAAGCTAAAAGAAGTAAGCTACATTCACGCCGAAGCCTATAGCGGTAGCGAGTTGAAGCACGGCCCCATTGCCCTGTTAGATGAACACATGCCTGTGGTGGCCGTCTTGGCCGAAGGCGTGATTTTTGAGAAGATGCTCTCCAACTGTCAAGAGGCTCAAGCACGGGATGCCAAGGTGATTGGCTTTACCAACCACGTTATTCCCGCAGGGATGGAACACACCTTTGAACATTTGCTGCACTACCCACCGACTCATGAATTATTGTCGCCGTTGGTGGCTTCGATTCCCTTGCAGTTGCTGGCCTACTATGTCGCTCTGTTTTTAGGGAAAGATGTGGATCAGCCCCGTAACTTGGCGAAGTCTGTCACTGTCGAGTAATATAAAACCGTCGTCATTGCGAGCCGTTAGGCGTCACACTCTTAGCGATCCTGTTCCTTCTCCCTTAGGGAGAAGGCTAGGATGAGGGAAGCAGCAGATGTGGTCTAGCTTACTGGAATCCCTCACCCCAACCCTCTCCCTAAGGGAGAGGGGGAAGCCTTTTAGTTTTTTTGGTTTATTGTTTAAACGCAGAAGAAAGCTGACCTCCGATGCACCCCATTCTGTTTAGCTTGTTTGGATTTCACATCTATGGCTTTGGCCTGATGGTAGGCCTTGGTTTAGCTAGCGGTTTGGCGTGGGCATGGAAGCGACTGGCCACCATCTTTGGGGAAGCCGACTCTAGCACCTTACTACACGCCTTGCCTTGGCTGGGATTGATTGGTTTGCTAGGGGCGAGGCTCATGTATGTGGTGTATCACCCTAGTGAGTTTATGGCCGACCCCGTTGGTTTTTTAACCGCCAGTGGGGGTATGGTGTGGTATGGCGGTGTACTTGCAGGTGTGCTGGCTGTTTGGCTGTGGAGCCGTTACCAGCACCGCCCCCTACTGCCACTCACGGATGCCCTGCTCCCCCCCCTCATGCTAGGGCTGGCCTTAGGCAGAGTCGGTTGTTTGTTAGCGGGCTGTTGCTACGGGGGCGAAGCCGATGTGCCTTGGGCGATACACTACCCGCACACCCACCCCACGCAAGGGGTAGCGGTGCATCCTGTGCCTGTGTACGAAACCCTAGGTGCCTTGGCCTTGTGCGGTGCTAGCCTTTGGCTAGAAAAACGCCCTGCTTTGGCCGTGGGTAGCACCACTGCCCTTATCGCGGTGGGTTATGGCGTGTTACGGTTTATAAACGAAGCCCTTCGGGGCGACCGTTTGATGGTGGCTACCCCGTTGGAAGGCCTAGGGCAGTGGCTCCCCAGCCTTTCAGCATCGCAGTGGATGAGCTTGGCTTGCCTGATTGTAGGGGGTGTTATTGCTACAAAACGATATCATAATGCAACAACCCTATCTCGATAGAAGTTTAGCTTTTACACAGCAAGATTTTCCACTTTTACGTATTTACGAATTGCGTGACGAATATCGTTACGTGCCTTGTTATTTTGGGCAGTAGTTTCATTATTACCATCAAACATAATACTGATATAACTGTCTAAATGCGCTTGAATAGTATCATCCATGGGTTTTTTGTCACTAGAGTCACGGATAGAAGAGATTAATCTATCTGCTAAATCCTCAGCTATCTTCTGTGTAATGGCAGGTTCTTTATCGCCTTGTTTTATTTTGAATGCAGGCACGTTGTCTCCTTTGGCCATTAAATGAGCCACGATATAGCGTTTCAGGGTTGCTTTTCCATTTTCGTCATTCACCAAATTTCTCAAGTTTTGTACGTTGCTAGCACGCTCTTCGGTGGCTTTCGCTTCTTTTAGTTCCGCACTGTATGTAACAGCACTTAAGCTGGAGCTATTGGCTCCTTTTTGGGCTTCGGCTACCGCCGTTTTTAAATAGTCTGCTTTATCTGTATTGACCAGCACACGATACAAATCGCCACGGCGGACTTCCTTACCATCTTTGTACAACGATTTACGATAGAAGATTTGCGGTGTGCCAGTAGGATTATTAGACTCATCTAACGGTACTACATAGGTACCTAGCAATCGTTCGTTACCCCGCTCTTTACTGTTGGCAATGGCTTTGTTTTCGTAGTTGCCTAAAAAGAGTCGGCGTCCATCGGGTAGTTTGGTAATAATACCGCTTAAATCCTGACCTGCACTATTTTTAACACCTGCTAAGGTGGCCTCTTTTTCAAAGGTTTGACCTTCGGCAAGCGTATACAGACGATCGCCTTTTTTCAGAGGGCTTGTTTTACGAGTCTCCTCTTGCTCACCCTTGGTTAACAAGACGGCTCGGTTAGCAATACTGTTATCATTGAGTCCTCGTAACGTTTGGGTGTTTTCTCGTTTCTGAGCTTCTTCTACAAACTTTTTCCACTCTTCAGGAGTTTTAACATCAGCTCCTGTAACCTTGCGTGCCATATCTAAAAATGCTACTGTAACGGGATCATTATCATTGATTGCATTTCTAACCCGAGCTGACACATCGTTATCAGCGTACTTACTTTTTAGCGTCGTAATGTTTGTTTCATGCCCACCTTCAATGCCATCAAAGTCTTTATCCGAGTTAAAGTAATGATTCATCAATTCCAAAACATCGCGAGCCTTCTCTGTGGCCGAACGATTCTTTTGATCTGCTACAATTTGGAGCCGCCCTAACAGTTTTTGAACTTCAGGGTTTTGTCCATTACTACTGGCTTTGTAGGCTGTAATGGCGGTACCTAAATCGAGCTGTTCTTTCGTATCTTTTACATAGGTTAATACTTGTGCTTCAGTTGCATCTACTTTACCGTCACCATTTAAATCACCTTTTATATGGTTTAAACTCTTAAAATGACGTAAGGCTTCTGCTTGACGTTCAGAGAGTTTATCAATATCTAACTTACCTGATTGACTGTAGTTTCCACCATTTTCTTTCAATTTAGTGAGGTCATCGACCAAAAAATTGACCAACTTAACACGTTCGGCTTCGGGTAACTCTTTACCCCCTTTTTTAAGTTGATCCAGATTAAACCCATATTTCTGCAATTCGTCGCCAATGGAAGATAATTTTGTTTTGTTATTGCCTTCTACGGCTTTAATGTAATCTTTTAATAAGTTTAGTTGGCCATCTCTAAAACCAGTAGAAGCATTGATTTGGTTGACGTATTTTGTTAAACTTTTAGCTCCATCCCCATCAATCGTATACCCTGATTTTAACGTATCAGCCACGCCATTCCAAAAGCCATTATAATCACCCATGGTACGGCGTAGGTTAGATCCTGCTGTATCGTTCGCATTAAATAGTGCCATTAACGGTCCATCTAAAAATAAAACGCTCGTGGCTCCTGTCCATGCACTATGTAGCCCGCCCCAAAAACCACCCGTACCGTTAGCGTTAGAGCTATTATCACGGCCTAGTTGTTGGAGTAACGCCATATTAGCACTGGCTGGGTTTTGGTTATAGTTATTTACGACCATCATCATGTATGTAAGCTCCTTGATGCGTGGGAGTGTGTTGTAAAAATTGGTTTGTTAGGAAAGAGGAAACACTAAAAATCTCAAACTACACAAGCATAAAAACAATCAACTAGGATGTTTGTGCTAGTGTAAAGAAATAAAAACAAACTAATTTTTAATTACGGATACACCACCGCACCTGTAAGAAAAATCTCATCGCCACAGGGGCGAACCTCTTCCCAGTGTAGGCGGGGGGCTTGCTCTAAGGGCCAACCAGCCCCCCCCACCAACGAGGCCACCAAACCACCCACCAGCCACGGTGTTAGGGTTAAATACACTCGTTGTAACCAACGGGCTTGCAAGGCCTGAGCCACGACCTCTCCGCCACCTTCAATAAGCAAACGGCGAACCCCTTGGGTTTGCAGTAACTCATTTACCGTGTGAGCCACCATGTGAGCATCGGCGTGGGCTGGCAAAGGGACCCACACCACACAAGGGCAATCACGGGCAGGGGGGGGCGGTGGATTGCTAGAAAGCACATAAAACTTAGGCCAATGGGCTTCCCATAAATGAAACGTCTCGTGATCCCAATCGAGGCTCCAGCTTTCAGTCAGTAGTAGGTGCAAGGGAGGGGTTTGCCCAGTTAGTCCCTGCTTTCCCTGTTTTTCCTGTTGCCGAGCTTGCCATCCCCAGCGAACCCCCGGCCATGCCCGAAACGTCGAGGCTCCAAAAAGCAAGGCCTCGTGTTCATCTCGTAAACGGAACAACCGCTCTAAATCGGCAGGTGTCCCCAACTTGACCCACGGTTGTTGCGGTGTTGTTGGGGCTGTTAATTTGCCATCCACACTCAAGGCTAAACAGGCATTCACTTCTAACATTGCGGTCGTGGGCATGCGGTGTGCTTACCCCATCATGCTATAGGCAACACCGTAGAGCTTCATTTGCTTGACCATGGCTGCTAGGCCGTTACGTCGAGTCATGGAAAGGTGGTTGCCGAGTTCAATTTCCTGCATAAAGCTAAAATCTGAAGTAGCCAATTCGCTAGGCGGAATGTTGTTGTACATGCCCATCAACAACGCCACCAAGCCACGCACAATCAACGCATCGCTATCGGCATAAAAACGAATATGCCCTTCGTGCAAGCGGGCGTGCATCCATACTTGGCTTTGACACCCTTGTACTTTGTTGGCTTCGGTTTTGTATTCTTCGGGCATGGCGGGTAATTGCTTGCCAAGGCTCATGATAAAATCGTATTTGGCATCCCAATCACTTAAACGGGCAAAGGTATCTATCACCTTTTGTCGTCTATCGTTAAGGGGTAGCTGGCATAGCACCATGGGGTGTAGGGGTAGGTTGGTGTTTAGCATGGTTGGGTTGGTTTCCTGTAACAACACAGGGTCGAGTAGGGCTGTTGAACTCATCATAAACCTTCTTGTATATATTAATTATAGAACAAACAAGCGTAGCATTTGGTATTTATAAAGATATCTTTTATCTTCCGTGAAACACAACCTACTTGCAAGCGTGCATTTAGCCTCTCCTCCACTGTTTGTAGGAAGTGGATCGACAGTGGAGGCGACTAACACCTATAATAAAAACGATTATACTGCTTTCACTGTTTGGGGGATTGCTTGTTTTAACACCCGCCCCTGCCCCTCCTTCTACATGCGAGACCGATTGCTGTGCCAACTGCCACACCTGCACTTCAAGGGCTAGACCCCGCCATTCAGCTCATGTTGCTCATGGGTAGCTTTACGCTGTTGCCGTTTGTGGCCAGTAGCATGACTTGTTTTATGCGTTACATTATTGTGCTTTCTATTTTAAAGCAAGCCATGGGTACCCAGCAAGTACCGCCTGCCGTGGTATTGGTGGGCTTGGCCATTATTATGACCTTCTACACCATGGCCCCCACCTTTGGCGAAATCTACGCGGCCACAGCCCCGATGTTGCAAAATGGCAAGGGCGATGTGATTCAGATTTTAGAAAAAACCGCCGATCCACTAAAATACTTTATGATGCGTCAGACTCGTGAAGAGGACATTAAAATCTTTTTAGAAATGACACGAAGCCAGCCCCCCGACGATGTGCGTAGCCTAAGCATTTGGGAAGTAGCTCCTGCGTTTATGTTAAGCGAACTGCGTACCAGCTTTGAAATTGGATTCATTATTTTTATCCCCTTTGTGGTGGTGGATATGGTGGTATCGAACATTCTTACAGCCTTGGGGATGTCGATGCTCTCACCAACGATTATCTCGTTGCCTTTTAAAATCCTTATTTTCGTGGCCGTCGATGGTTGGGGTATGGTCATTAAAGGGCTGATGCAAAGCTTTAATTAGAAAGAGTGAAAGCCGATGGAGCTATTGATGGCTCATATTCAAAAAGGGATTCTCCTCTCGTTGGTGTTATCCATGCCTCCTATTTTGGCGGCGGCAGCGGTGGGCTTGCTTATTGGTATTTTGCAAGCCGTCACTCAAGTGCAAGAACAAACCATTACCACGGTACCTAAAATGTTATTGGTATTCGGTATTTTGATTGTAGGTGGTGGCACCATGATGGAGCTGATGCACCAGTTTGTGCGTGAAAGCAACCAAGTGGCTTTTCAGGCGATACCAAACGAAGGGGGCAAACGCTTACTACCCCCTAAGCCGAAAAGTTACTACCGTTGGGGCGATGGTCAGCGTGCGGCGTTAATGACGCTTGATCCCACCGCCAAGCCGTAGCGTGGTGTGCGATGTCTAGCTTTGCGGTATTGGATAGTTTTTGGCAACTCACCCAGCAGTATCAAACGGTGTTGGATGTTGGGTTGCTGTTGTTTGCTCGGGTGTTTGGCTTTGTGTTGCAAGCCCCTATTTTAAACCGTAAAGATGTGCCGACTCAACTTAAAACGCCCTTTGTTTTTTTGCTGACCTTGTGTTTAATCAATAACCCTGAGGTGCAGGCCAGCGTGCCGATGGTGGCGACGCTTAGTTTGCCGTTGTTTTTGGTGTATGTGGCGTTAAATGCGTTATTTGGTACCTTTGTGGGCTTTGCTATTCGGCTGATTCACGAAGTCATTAGTTCGGCGGGGGGCTTAACCAACAGTCAAATAGGGTTTAGTATGGCCAACATGATGGATCCGACCACAAGGCAACAAAACGCTTTGTTGGGGCCTCTGTTTGGTTTTATAGGTACGGTGCTGTTTCTGCAAATTGGTGGTATGGAATGGTTGTTGAAAGGCCTCACCAAAAGTTTAAGCCTGATGCCGTTGCATTTGGTGCATACCTCGTGGTTTAAGGTAATTACCTTTGATGTGTTTTTGCAACAAACAGAGCAAACATTGAGTACGGCGTTGTTGTTGGCCGCTCCGTTTTTTGTGGTGACAATTATTACAGATATTATGTTTGGCATTGTTAATAAAACCGCCCAGCAAATACCCGTTTTTCAAATTAGTAGTTCGTTAAAGCCGTTGTTTGGCTTAACCTTGCTTATTTTGTGTCTGCCAGGGGTGGTGTCTACCATGCGGTATGTGTTTCTTAATTTGGGTGTTAAGCTATAGAAACCTCTGCAAAAGCCCATTCGGGCGTGCAATGAAGCGTTGAAAGCTAGTTGCGTAAATCTCTTTGATAAAACGGGTCTATAGGGGCGAAGCCTTTGAGAGGTTTTTCACAATGAGGATCTTGCGTAAGAATTGAGATTGTCCCTACTCACTGTGAGGGCGAACGCCCCGGCCTCTCAAGATTGCCCGTAGGGCAATGCAAAACGAGGAACTTAGAGACCTCGAAAAACCCCTTTGCAGAGTCTTCTATAGAAACGTGGATTAAGGTTGTTTTTAGATACCTCGGTGGGTGTTTGTGTTACTATCTAAGTAGATATTTTATTCTCTCTGCTTGTGCTTCAATGGAACTCGCCTAGAATGATGCCATCCACTTTTACCCCAAACGATACGATACCCCTACCCACCGATGCTTACACCTGCGATGTGCTGATACTGGGGGCAGGCATGGCGGGGCTAACCGCAGCCCACACCCTGCACGCCCAAGGCTACAGCGTGATGCTCGTTGATAAAGGCCGTGGCGTGGGCGGACGTTTGGCCACTCGCCGTATCGAGAATCAACGCTTTGATCATGGGGCCCAGTACTTTACGGCCACCCACCCTGCGTTTCAACAGGCCGTGGCACAGTGGGTGCAGGCGGGCGTGGTCGCTCCGTGGTTTGAGCAGTTGAGTACTCTTCCCGCTAGCCAAACCACTTACCCCAACACCCCCCGCTACACAGGCACCTTGGGCATGACGGCCTTGGCCAAACACCTAGCCGAAGGGCTGACCATCCACACCAGTACCCGCATTGGTTCCATTCAACACACCCCCGAAGGCTGGCAGGCCACGAGCCTTCCTCTTTCTGCCGAACAAACCCCTACGCAGTACACGGCCAAAACCCTGATTAGCACTCTGCCCGTACCCCAGTGGTTGGAGCTGTTGGAGGCGAGCAACATCCCGTTAGATGCAGCCACGACCGCCACGCTGAACGCTATTACCTATGCCCCCAGCCATGCGTTTATGTTGCAGTTTGCCCCTGATGCCGAGTTACCCCCACTTGGTAGCGACACCCATAGCCACGGTGGCCTCAAACTCACTGAACATCCTACCCTCAGTTGGATAGCCAACAACAGCCAAAAACCAGGGTTGCAAGGGCAAGCCAACCCCTGTTGGACAATTCACACCACTGCCGATTTTTCTGCCCAACAGTGGGAGACCCCCTACGATACCTTGTATCCACAGATTGTTGCCGCCCTCGAGGCCGTGTTTGAATATCCCTTGCCTACCCCCACACAGTGGCAAGCCCACCGTTGGAAGTTTGCCTTGGTGACTCACACTCACCCCGAACCCACCCTTGCCATGCCTTTTGAGCCTCCTTGCTATTTAGCAGGCGATGCCTTTGGGAGTCAATCGAAACTGCAAACCGCCTTCCTCTCTGGGCAAGCCGCCGCCGAGGCTATCGCCTTAACACTAAGTTTGGTTTAGGAATCTTTGCAAAAGGGTTTTACCCCCTCTCCCTTAGGGAGAGGGTTGGGGTGAGGGATTCCACCAGCTTAGATGACACCTGTGCTTCCCTCATCCTAGCCTTCTCCCTAAGGGAGAAGGAACAAAACGTCATCATCTTATTGCACGCCCGAATGGCCCTTTTGTAGAGCCTTCTATAGAAATCTTTTACAGCATGCCCACGACCGCTTCTTCTTCAACTGCAGCAACCGAAACGCCTTTTCTCACCGTGCAGGATGCCCACATGCACAACCTGCAACACATCAACGTAAAGCTACCCTTGGGGAAGATGACGGTTATTACAGGGCCTTCAGGATCGGGGAAATCCTCGTTGGCGTTTGATACCCTCTTTGCCGAAGGACAGTACCGCTATCTGGAATCCCTTTCAAGCTACGCTCGCCAGTTTTTAGATCGGGTGGAAAAGCCTGCGGTAGAAAGCATTTCGCCTATTTTGCCTGCGGTGGGGTTGCGTCAACACAACGGCGTCAACAATGCTCGTTCCACCGTGGGTAGCCTGACTCATGCACAGCATCACTTGGGGGTGTTGGCACACATTGCCACACCGCATCAGTGTTCGGCCTGCGGCTCGCATCACATTCACGCCACCACCGCCGAAGCCTTGGTACAAACGGCCTGCGCCGATTCTGCCAAACAGGGAAGCAAAGCCCTGCTCACCCTCACACTTTCGATAGAGGATGAGGCTACGGTGCGTGCCACGCTGGAGAGTTTGCACACGCAAGGGGGCGTTCGGTTGTTGAGTGATGCTCAAGGCACGCTGAATGTTTGGAATCCCCAAGCCAACGCTGCCCTGCCAACAGTTAACCACGCCGTGCAAGTAGTGTTAGACCGCTGGGTGTGGAAGGCGGGAGCTGAAGCCTCGTTGCTGGAACGGATTGGCGATGCGTTGAAACTGGCCAAGCAGTGGGTGCATCAAGAAGGCTTGTCGATGGAATCGTGCATCACGCTGTGGCAACAGGCGACTATCGCCGATAAGCAAGCCCCGTTCACGCCTCAACGCTTGCCCCTCTATGGCTGGCAGTGTTGGGACTGTGGCACGCCCTACACGCCCCCCACCTTGGATGCCTTCAACCCCATGACCGCTCAAGGTGCCTGCCCCACCTGCGAAGGCTTTGGCCGTGTGGTGGGCGTGGATCCCACTCGAGTGATTCCGAACCCCAAACTCACTTTGGCTCAAGGGGCGCTTCATCCGTTTCAAACCCCCAGTAACTACGCCGTGCAAGCCCTGCTGGAGGCCGATGCCCCCCGCTACGCCCTACGCCTGAATGTGCCGTACGATGAGCTAACCCCCACCGAACAACAGTTGGTTTGGCACGGCTTTGGCCGTTACGAGGGCATTACCCCCTTTTTTGAAGCCCTTGAGGCCAAACGCTACAAGGTGCATGTGCGGGTGTTTTTAGCCAAGTATCGGGGGTATACCGTTTGCCCTAGTTGCCATGGCTCACGGTTTAAAGCCAGCATCGCCCAGCGTGTTTTGTGGGAACATCCGCTGCAAGCGTGGGTGCAAACCCCCATTCACACGATGCTTCACTGGTTGCCCGAAGCCGATGACCCTACGGTGCAAGCCTTCCCCACGGGCATTATTCATACGCTTAAGCAACTGAAGGCCACCCTCACCTGTCTGCAAAAAGTGGGCTTGGGCTACCTCACCCTTGCACGCCCTGTGCGAACCCTCTCCAACGGCGAGGCTCAACGGGTACAACTCACGGCCTTACTGGCTAGCGAACTGACCGATACCCTCTATGTGTTGGATGAACCTACCACGGGCTTGCACGCCAAAGATACCGCCAAACTGATTGAAGTGCTGCATGAACTACGGGATTTAGGCAACACCGTGGTACTGGTAGAACACGACCCCGACGTGATGCAGGCCAGTGATTGGCTGATTGATATTGGCCCCGCCAGTGGGCATTTAGGCGGGCAAGTGGTGTTTCAAGGCACGCTTGATACGCTGCAACAGCAACCCATCAAGCTGAGTAAAACAGCGCAATACCTTGCCCAACCCGATGATTTTTACACCTTGGCCTTGCAGGATTTGGCCCCCATTGCTAGTCACTCCAAGGTGGGCAATGTGCTAGAGAAAGTCAAACTCCCCACGCAATGGCCTCAACGCCACGCCCTAACCATTCACGGAGCCTGTGGGCATAACCTTAAAAACCTGACGGTGGCCTTCCCTCTGCAAGCCCTCACCTGCGTGGTGGGTGTTTCGGGGGCGGGTAAAACCACCTTACTGCAAGAAACCTTGTTCGCCCAGTGGCAAGCCCAACAAGGCACCCTACCTGATGACCCGCCCTTGCCTTGCCAACGTATTGAAGGGCTGAATCACTTTAGCGAGGTGTTATGGGTGGATCAAAGCCCGCCTGCCCGCTCCAAACGCTCCAACCCTGCCACC
>JBJTUB010000032.1:0-1536 GCA_046080465.1 Vampirovibrionales bacterium
CCTGATTTGAACCCGATTGAGGGGTGGTGGGCGGTGCTCAAGCGGGTTGTAACCAATGGAATACGTTTAGGGCTAGCCTTCTACGAAGCCATTCAACACATCTTTGGAAAAGAGTCGTAAATTATTTAAAATACTATAATAGAATCAACAAAAAAATAGGTGCGTTTATGTCTGTATTGCCCCCTACCTCTTCTGTCACACCCATCCCTGCTGATGCCGAGGTGGATTTATTTAACTTAGAGAATTACGATTACACCCTACCCCCCGAGCAAGTGGCTGCCTACCCCTTGGCAGAGC
The DNA here is from genome assembly GCA_046080465.1 of Vampirovibrionales bacterium. Taxonomy (GTDB): domain Bacteria; phylum Cyanobacteriota; class Vampirovibrionia; order Vampirovibrionales; family JAJTHC01; genus JBJTUB01. The sequence goes on from JBJTUB010000032.1 coordinate 298, forward strand.
GTGATGCCAGCCGTATGCTGCTGCTGGATCGTCATACGGGTAGCTATGAGAATCGGCAGTTTAGAGATATTATCGAGTTTCTAAACCCTGGCGATTTAATGGTGCTGAACAATACGCAAGTGCTACCTGCAAGGTTTTTTGGTCATCGTGAAGGCTACGAGGGTAAGGTAGAAATATTATTGCTACACCCCGCCTTGGCTACGTCACAAAATGAGGCATCACCAAGTACGCCCTTAGCAGCCTCTTCTTTAGTGTGGCACTGCCTCATGCGACCCTATAAAAAACTAGCCGTGGGTACTCGTATCCTCTTGCATCCGCCGAGTTATCAACCACAGGTGAGTTCTACACCCGTGGTGATGGAGGTGGTGGCTCGTGAAGGCGAAGGCCATGGCCATGTGGCGATTCACCTGAATGAGACGTGTCCTAGCATCGAAACACTGTTTGAACACTACGGCCACATGCCCATCCCCCCCTACTTCAATCGCCCAGATGAAGCCATTGATAAGGAACGCTATCAAACCGTGTTTGCCAAAGTGCCTGGGGCTCAAGCCGCCCCTACGGCTAGCCTTCACTTTACCCCCGCTTTGTTAGAGGCGATACGAGCCAAAGGCGTACACATTGAAGAAGTAACGCTGAGTGTGGGGGCAGGCACGTTTAAACCCGTAACCACCGAGGATATTCGGGAACATGCTATGGATGCCGAGGCCTATGTGTGTCCGCAACAGGTGGTGGAGGCCATTCAGGCTACCAAGCAACGTGGTAACAAAGTGATTGCTGTGGGTACCACCGTGATGAAAACCTTGGAAACGGTTGCCCAAGCCCAAGGGGGGCTACCAACGCAGGCCCAACAAGGCTGGAGCCACTTGTTTATTTACCCAGGGTTTCACTTTCAAGTGGTGGATGTGTTGTTAACCAACTTTCACTTGCCTAAATCAACCTTGATGATGCTCGTTAGTGCGTTTAGTTCACGACAATATGTGCTACAAGCCTACCATCATGCGGTTGAGGCAGGGTATCGGTTTTATAGTTACGGTGATTGTATGCTGATGCACACCTAAGGTATAGTGGAATTACTATTTTTCCGTACATTCCTAAGTTCCTCGTTTTGTGTCGTCTTTCAGACGACTTTGAGAGGCCGGGGCGTTCGCCCCCACAGTGAGGAGGGAGAATCCCAATTCTTACGCAAGATCCTCATTGTGAAAAACCTCTCAAGCTCTCCCCCCTGAGTTATTCGAGAGC
>JBJTUB010000033.1:0-7928 GCA_046080465.1 Vampirovibrionales bacterium
CCCCCCTAAGTTACTCTAGGGGCGAAGCCCCTAGATACCCCTGTTTTTATTAGTAATTCTACTGATTTTTAACAACTTAACAAGAGCTAGTCTAGGTTTGGACAACTTTTTTCAAAACAGCTTTTAGTTAATACTCTCAATTTTACTTAGTTTGAATCAAAAACAATAAGTTATAGTATACGTTAAGCAAAGGTATTTATCGAGAGCTTTTCTCAACTTTGTTACATCGTTTATTGTAGTTTGTTTCAAAACTAAAGACACCTTTAGAAAGTTATATTATACTAGATAAGTAAGACTGAGTTTTGCGTAAAATAAGGTTTATTGTAACACTATGGGATTTTGTTGCGGTCATTGTGGTGGCTCTCAGCCAGAATTTCAATTACATGCCTCCATTGCTCAAGAGGCACACATTGACGTGTCGATGACATCAGAACAAGATTGGCTGGTGAAGCTAGGGCAGTTTCCACCTTTTGTGGCTGATTTAGGGTTTATGAATCGCTTTGCCAAATGCACGGCCTGCGGTGCCTATGGGCAGTGGCGTTATCATTATACGTTGCAGATAAAACCTACCGCTTTTTCTCCCAAAGCCTCCCCTGCGTAACTTGTCTTCTGTGTCGCTAAATTGTTTAAGTGAGTGCTAATTTAACTAGTAGTAAGATTTAACTTCGATGATGAAATTAACGTTTAAAGAAATAGTTCAGTTTTTAACTGGTTTGGTTATCTTATCGCTACTTATACGATTTGACTTTTTAATTGGAGACCCCGTCATTACCCAAACGCAAACAACAACCATGTTACCGTTGTATGCTGAAGGTATGCGTGGGATTGTCGATTTTGTGTATGCTTTAACGAATGGGTTGGTTGTACCTGGGTATATGATCTCTAAGTTCGTTATAGGGCTTTCTCCTGGGCTTGAAACAGCTTATTTCCCTGAAGTAAAAGCGAATGTGTTGCTAATCCCTCTGCCAGAGTATTTACGCTCCACCCTGCCTTTACATGGCGTGCTGGAATGGAATACCCTGATTGCCATTGTTTTTTACACCGTTCTTTCTCCTTTATTGCAGCATGCCTATCTCTTGCTGAAATCTTTTGTATTTATGATTGTCACCGAGTTTTTATTCACTCAAAAAAAAGAGGCGACCTATCGTGGCCTGTTGAAAGGTAAAAATCAGCAAGTAGGTCAACTACTTCACCAAGAACAGAACCTACAAACGCAAGTTCAAGAATTATCTAACACAGTGATTAAAGATCCACTGACACAAACGTATAACCGTCGGTTTTTTACTGATAAAATTCGGGATACGTTTACGGAACATAAGCAAAAGCGTCAAGTACTATCAGTCATGATGGTGGATATTGATTATTTCAAAAAAATCAATGATACGTTTGGTCACTTGGTGGGTGACGAGGTTTTGACGGCTGTCTCTAGTCTGTTAATGGAATTCGTGGGGAGTGCGGGTTTCTGTTGCCGTTACGGTGGTGAAGAGTTTTGTGTAATTCTTCCTTTATTATCGAAGCATCGTGCTGAGCAGCTGGGCGAGCAGATTCGGGATCAAGTAACCAAGCTTATTTTTAGGGAACATATGGAGCTGGTGGTAAGCGTTTCTATTGGTATTGCTACGGTTGATTTCATGCACAACGAAGCCTTATCACAGGTGCATCACCAAGAAGATTTAATTAAGTTAGCGGATGACCAATTGTATTTGGCTAAAACCAACGGACGGAATCGAGTACGTATTACCCAAATTTAACTTCAGACTCAAACGTTAAAACGATGTAAGCCTTAGAGTAATAGAAAGAGTCACTTCATGCACCACACGAAACCCATGATCTTTTGTATGACCCTAGCCTTATTCGCGAGCCTAATCGTGGCTCCTGGTGCTATGGCGGCCCGATTGATTGAGTATGACGAACCGCCTGTGATGGGATATGAACCCCCAACTAGTGCAGGCGAAAGCTCCCCTGAAGGGCGTGATTTTGTTCGTCCCTATAACGAGCAAGAAGAAGAAGTGCATGCCACCTATGGCCAACCCCACCCCCCTGCGGATCAGCGTAGTTTACGAGAGCTCATTAACGAAGAACGCAACAAAATGACAGGCGGTAGCATGGAAACCGAGTTTCCTACGGCCGATGCCCCCACCAGTATGAGGAGTTCTGTGGAGGTTCCCCCTACGCAGGAACGCCCGCAACGCTTACCCCGTGAACGGAAGCCCCAAAGCCACGGCGAGTTTAAAAGCACCCTCTTTTCCCCGTGGAAGGAAATGCGTCCGTTGGATGCCAACAACAGCTTCTTCAACTAGCCCGTTCGGGCGTGCAATGCGTGGGGTGTTGGGTTGGTTGCGTAAAACGGCAAGTAGATACTGCGTTCCTGTGGGGGATTCCGTCCTTGCGAGCCTTTAGGCGTGGCAATTCCCCGCAAGGAGGAGAGGGAACACTACCAGCGTTAAGCTCTAAAAAATGGGGGGCAATGGGGGCGAAATCCCTAACCCCTATAAATACCCCTTCTCAAACGCCTTTACGCAACCAACGTTTATTAACTCATTGCACGCCCGAATGGGCCTAAAACACCTGAATTTGAGCATCCAAGGGGTTAATAAACCGAGTGATGTTGTTGCGGAAGATAAGTTGCACACTGCCTACAGGGCCGTTCCGTTGCTTGGCGATAATAATATCGGCAATGCCTGGGCGATCCGTCTCTTTGTTGTAGTATTCATCACGGTAAATAAACATCACGACATCGGCATCTTGCTCAATCGACCCCGATTCCCGCAAGTCGCTCATCATCGGGCGTTTATCGGGGCGTTGTTCTACCCCACGGCTCAACTGAGAAAGTGCCATGACAGGGCATTTTAATTCCCGTGCCAAGCCTTTCAATCCACGAGAAATCGCCCCAATTTCGTTGGTACGGTTATCGCCATTGCCACTACTGCTGCTACCACCACTCATTAGTTGCAAGTAGTCAATCATAATCATACCAATGGGTTCACCGCCTCGCTCCATCATCAACTTACGAGCCTTAGAGCGAACCTCCATCACAGACACACTGGGCGTATCATCAATAAAAATAGGGGCATCCCCTAAACGACCCATGGCCATGGAAAGCTTCTCAAAATCAGCGGCACCAATATCCCCAGTCCGAATCCGTTGGGCATCCATCTCGGCCTCGGCACAGAGCATCCGTTGTACCAGTTGCTCTTTGCTCATCTCCAAACTAAACATCAGCACGGGTTTTCGGGCTTTTAGCCCCACGTTGCTACAAATGTTCAGGGCAAAGGCTGTTTTTCCCATCGAGGGTCGAGCCGCCAGAATCAACAAATCCGATTTCTGCAGGCCAGAAAGATAATTATCTAAATCGTAAAACCCCGTGGGTACGCCCATAATGGAGCCTCGGTTGGCACTGCGTTCTTCAATTTGTTCGTAGGTGGTGGGCAAAATATCGCTAATACTCGCCAACGAATCACTTACGGTGTTTTGGGCAATGGCAAACACGGCTTGCTGGGCTTTATCGACGGCTTCATCGGCCAGTTCTTCTTCAAAGGCCACACGCACCACTTCGCTACCAGCCCGTATCAGTTGGCGTAGGGTGGCTTTATCATGCACTAAGCGGGCATAGTACACTAGGTTTTCAGTCGTGAGTACGGAAAGAGCTAAATCGTTCAGGTAAGCCCGTCCGCCCACGTTATCCAGCTGATCTCGGTTTTTGAGGGTTTCGGAAACGGTGATTAAATCGACGGGTTGCCCTGTTTCGTATAATTGACAAAGGGTATTAAATAACAAACGGTGTGCAGGGCGATAGAAATCGTGAGGCTTTAACACATCCACCACTTTGTTCAGGGCATCGGGTTCAATGAGAATCGCCCCTAAAATGGCTTGTTCGGCTTCTACAGAATGAGGAGGAACCCGTTGCAGTAGATTCTCGTGGGTTTCTTCCAGCAGGAGGGCTTCATCAATGGGTTGGGTAGGTTTCTTTTTTGGGGGCATAGGTTGGAGCATCCATTCATTTGAAAACAAGAACACACTCGTTAGTATACTAGAAACACACAGAGAGGTGGAGTTGTGGAACGAAGGCTTGATTTTTTGCACCCTAGCACCGTATACTGTTTGTATGTTAATCCACAACAAAAGATAAGCCGTATATGATTTTAGAAGCCTTTGCCGAGGTGTTGCATCAACAATATCATAGCCAACATCGACCCGCCGTAACGGTGTTACAAGCGTGGTTGCAAGGTTATTTGCAACATCCGTCTTCTGGGGCTGTAGATCACATCCACCGAGTGATTGTAACTGAAATTCAGCAAGTGAGTACCGAGCCGTGGTGTGTGTTTGCGGGTAAAAGCCCGAGCGGTAGCACCTTATTGGCCTCACTGTACGATTATTGCCAAAGCTACGAGAATTGGCAGTATCGGCGATGGTTGCACACAGTAAAGCCTACGCAATTTATACAGAAACAATCTTAAATAGATATAGAAGCCTCGATAAACCCTTTTGCAGAGCTTTCTATAAATTATTAGAGACATTTAACTAATTAGATGGTATACTTTTCTTTTGTTTAGAAAGAGAAGTGTGTGCTATATGAACTGCCCTAAATGTGGAAGTAGCGAAAAATCAAAAGCTGGATTTGTTAAAGATGTACAACGTTGGCAATGTAAAAACTGCCCTTGTAAATATACTCGTAGTACCCCCAAAGGGCTAGGAGCTAAGACATGGGCCTTAGCGGAAGAGCTTTATGCCAGTGGTGTTTCCCTCCGACGTATCGGTCAGTTAATCGGTGTGTCAACAGTCGCTGTCTTAAAGCATATGAGACACGTTGATACCTCTCACTCTCGCTTGGAACCTCAAGATGTCACGGTGGTAGAATTGGATGAGTTATGCACGTTTCTTACTAAAAAAAAACGCAAAATCTGGGTATGGCTGGCTGTTTGTAGAGAAACAAGGCGAATTTTGGACTGGGAAATGGGTTGTAGGGGAGCTAAAACACTAAAACGTCTTTGGGAACGACTGAAAAAGTTTAAGATTGACGTCTACTGCTCAGATCATTGGAGTGTGTATCTGTTGGTCTTACCTTTAGGAAGGCTCGTTCAAAGTAAAGCCGAAACCTATACAGCCGAGCAGATTTGGAGCGATTTACGTCATTGGATTGCAAGATTTAAACGGCGAGGTAAGGTTGTCTCTCGTTCACTGAAGGATATGGAGCAAGCGATTGCGTTTCATTTTCACAGAGTCAATACTAAAGCTATTTAGTTAATACTCTCGAAAAATTTAAGGATAGTCTCATGCCCTCTCACGCCACACATTCCACAGCGGAAGCCCTAGAACAACAACTCAACGAGTGTGTTACCTATTTAACGCCCTTTCTCCCACAGCCCCCTAAAGCCTTGATTGTGTTGGGTTCGGGGTTGGGCAAGTTGGTTCATCACCCCGATTTGCAGATTCACCATACCTTGCCCTATTCGCAGATTCCCCATTTTCCTACCTCCACAGTGGCTGGCCATGCGGGGCAACTGGTGGTAGCCACACACACGCCCACACAACAGTGCTTGCTGTTGCAACAAGGGCGATTCCATTACTACGAAGGCTATCGGTTGGATCAAGTGGTGTTGCCTGTACGGGTAGCCAAACGTCTAGGAGCCACGCAAGTGACGCTTACCAACGCCGCAGGAAGCTTACGCCCAGACATGCCGATTGGAAGCATTATGCTCATCACCGATCAACTGAACCTAACAGGGCAAAACCCCTTAATTGGCCCTAACCTAGAGAGTCTCGGCCCCCGCTTTTTTGATATGACCGAGACCTTTACCCCCCAGTTACAAGCCAAAGCACGAGCCATTGCCCAAACTCATGAGTTTGTGTTGTTTGAAGGCACCTACGCTGGCCTGACTGGCCCCAGTTACGAGACCCCCGCCGAAATTAAGATGCTGAGTCTGCTTGGGGCAAGTACCGTGGGGATGTCGACCGTGTTAGAGGTGTTGGCTGCACGACACGCTGGTTTAAAGATTCAGGCCTTTAGCGTGGTTTCTAACTTGGCGGCGGGCTTGCAAGGCGAAGCTCTCAACCACGAGGAGGTGATGGCCTTGGCCAACAGTCCTCTCGTTGGCGAACGCTTAAGTCAGCTGGTGTTAGAGTCTCTTTAAACATCCACAAGCCGAATGGCTTCCCTCACCCCAACCCTCTCCCTAAGGAAGAGGGCTGGGGCAGGAACGCAAGATCGACTCGCCGTTTGACGTAACCAGCATTCATTCACTCTTTGCGAGGGCGAATGCCCCCCGAATGGGAAGAAGACGAAGAAGGAGCATCGGAGCTTTGTTGTTCTTTCAGGGTTTTAAGCAACAGATTGTACAAATAGGCCGTGGCGGAAATAGAGCTGGCTATTTTGTTCCAAGCCACACTACTTACCCCCAGTACATGCCCCTGCTTGAGCCAAACGCCGTAGTTCTTTTTATCAACCCCTGCTAGATGAGCGAAACTTCCCACGCAAGCCGCTACCAAGGGAATCGCCGCCAAGCGGTACATAAACGATAAGGCTGGCGGCCAATCATGAAAATTACTGGTCGCCACGGCGGCGGTTCCTGCCAAGCTACCCCAAGGCATTAGTACATTCAAGGCCGTTTTGCCTAGTTGATTGAGTGGGGTATCCTGCCCCGAGGCCCCTTTAATAAACGCCGAGTTGACCCCTGCCTGACGAGCCAATTCATCCACCTTGGTATGGTCACGCAGTTGCGCCAAGGCGGTGGGGTTCTTTGTGGCGGCGGTGTACAGCCCCAAGGCCACCATAGAAAACCCAGCAAACCCGACCGCTTTATTCAAATAGCACCAAGGGGTAAAAATGGTTTTATCCAACCGTTCAATCAGCGAGGGGTGTTGCGTGTCTTGATCGTTTTTAGGCGGAGCCACGGCCTCTTTAAAACTTGCCAAGGCCTGATGGGTTGCTTGCAAAGGATGGCTTAGTAACTGACTCACGGCCTTGGTTTCTTGTATTAAGTTATGGATTAAAAGATGACTGAGTTTTTTATCCGCTGGTGGTGCTTCTTCTAGCTCGTGCCAGTTACGCCCCTTGGGGTGTTGTAGCCCTGCGTTGGGGGTAGATTGTGCGATTTTAGTGGCCGTGTATAAGCTTGATAAAATAAAAATAGGCGCCACGGCATCCAGTACCCACATACGAGGCTTCAGGCTTAAAACCGTTTTTAACGCTTGATACGATGCCGCTTGCGGGTTATCCATCACTTGCGTAAGCGTGCGGTTATACCGATGCACCCATGGAGCGGTTAGCAAGCTGACCCCCGAATAAATACCATAGGCCACCGTACGATACCCGTATCCTTGCGTTAAAGCTGCGGCACCATTGCTCGCCCCATACAGGGTGTTAATCAACGGTTCGGCTTGAATGAGGTGTTTAGCCCCTGGGAATAAATACGTCCCTGTCGTATCCAAGTGTTTGCGGGCAAAGCCTGTAATTCCCCACAAAGCATCACTAATGACACCCAAGGCAGGAATCCCTAAGGCAAGGTTCCAATAACGTGGCGACGTTGCAGGGGTTGCTGGCTCGGACGCTGAAGGCTCCTTTACTTGCAAAGGCAGCGTGACTGGCGTGGATGTCACCTGAGGCTTAGGCAAAACAGGCGTTATTGCTGGGTGAGACGTGACAACAGACGGTGGCAAGGCGAGTGTACTTATCATAGAGGAAGCACTTTATAGAAAGTATCTAATTTGAAGTAGTTAGAGAATACTCTTTATGGAATACATTGTATGTCATAAGACAAGCTAAACTAAAATCAACCTCTTTTTACTAGATATAGTATTTTAAATAATTTACGACTCTTTTCCAAAGATGTGTTGAATGGCTTCGTAGAAGGCTAGCCCTAAACGTATTCCATTGGTTACAACCCGCTTGAGCACCGCCCACCACCCCTCAATCGGGTTCAAATCAGGGC
>JBJTUB010000034.1:0-5063 GCA_046080465.1 Vampirovibrionales bacterium
TTTTATCTTAGCACCTATGGGGCTTCGCCCCCATTAATAACTCTAGGGGGGAGCGTTGTAGAGAGGTTTTTTACAATGAGGATCTTGCGTAAGAATTGAGATGGTTCCTCCTCGTGATGGGGGCGAATGCCCCGGCCTCTCAATATTGCTCGTAGGGCAATGCAAACCGATTAAGCCTTTTGCAGAACTTCTTTCTAGCTTTCTATGCAAACAACCATGAACCCGAGCAAGTTGCCTTGGGTTCGTGGTTGTTTTATGGACTGTTTGTGCTATAGTTTTTATCAACTTTGAATTGGTTGTGTTTACGCATTGCTACTAATTTTTTAAACCTACGCCCCTATAAATTACAGATAAATTGCTAGATTGCGAGTTCTTTAAATATGATGATGATGATGACAACCCCTATCCCTACCAACAGTACCGATACCCGCCACCATGTCGTGATTGTCGGCGGAGGCTTTGCAGGCCTCAACGCCGCCAAAACCCTAGGGAAGCAATCACATGTGCGTGTCACCTTGATTGATAAGCGTAACTTCCATTTGTTTCAGCCTTTGTTGTATCAAGTAGCCACAGGGGCCTTAGCCCCCAGCGAGATTGCTTCGCCCCTACGATATGTGCTTAAAAAGTACAAAAACGTTCAAGTGCTTCAAGCCGAAGTGACGGGGCTAGATGCCAACGCCCACGCCTTACACTTGGCCGATAGTGAGACACCCTTTACCTTTGATAGCTTGATTGTGGCCACAGGGAGCAATCACCACTACTTTGGTAAAGATGAATGGAGTAGCATTGCCCCAGGCCTAAAAACCTTGGAAGATGCCCTCACCATGCGGCGTAACATATTGAGTGCCTTTGAACGTGCCGAGAAAACCACTTGCCCGCAGGAACGTGAGGCTCTGCTGACCTTTGTGGTCGTAGGGGCTGGCCCTACGGGGGTCGAATTGGCGGGTTCCATTGCCGATATGGCTCAACAAGTATTAAAGAATGAGTTTAAAAACATCAACCCCGCCGATGCCAAGATTCTGATTGCCGAAGGCACGGATAGAGCCTTGCCTGTGTTTAGTGCGAACCTTTCCGCCAGTGCCAAGCAGGCCTTGGAACAGTTGAACGTCAAGCTCTACACCAACACCTTTGTGACAGGCGTGAGTGAGACTTCTGCCACGCTCAAAACCCCCGAGGGCGAGGTAGTCATCCCCACGCACACCATTTTGTGGGGGGCTGGTGTCATGGGTAACAAACTTGGCAAGCTGATTGCCGAACCACTCAACGCCGAAACCGATCGTATGGGGCGGGTGATGGTTGAAGCAGATTTATCGATTCCTAAGCATCCTAACCTCTATGTGGTGGGGGATTTAGCCCACTTCGCTCATACGCCCAACCAACAGCCCCTGCCTGGGGTCGCCCCTGTAGCCATGCAACAAGGCGTGCATGTGGCCAAGGTGATTGTGGCCAAACTGGCTAATCAAACCACCCCCGCCTTTAGCTATTGGGATAAAGGCAGCATGGCCATTATTGGCAATAATCGTGCTGTAGCGAAAAGCACTGGCTTGGAGTTTGATGGCTTTTTGGCGTGGATGATGTGGTTGGTGGTGCATGTGGCCTTCTTGGTGGAGTTTGACAACCGCTTGTTGGTTTTGCTGAACTGGTGCATTACCTATGTGTGGCGTAAACGTCCTGCTCGGTTGATTGTCAACTCATAGTCTGAACGTTGTTGTTTGCCTCTTGCCGTGATGGATGAACCGAACTTGATGCCAACCTCTTTGCCACTACCTACTGCGGGTGATGATGCCCACCCTGTGTCTTCAGCTTCCACAAGCGTGACTATCTGGGGGGCAGTGAAACAGATTGTCTCTCAGTTTAAAAGCGATGCGTCCCCGTATTTGCTGACAGCCTTTTTAGGCTGTTGGCTGGGGGGCGTGTTTGATGGCTTAGATTCCAGCTTGATGCACCTAACCATGCCCTTGGCACTCAAAGAGCTAACAGGGCAACCTATCGCAACGGTAGCCCACTTGGGCGGATGGATTACGGCTATCTTCCTTGTTGGGTGGACACTGGGGGGCTTTGTCTTCGGCACCTTGGGCGATAAATACGGTCGTATCAAAGCCATGATTGGCTCCATTCTGTTATATTCCGTGTGTACTGGCTTGTGTGGGTTGGCTCATAGTTGGCAGGAACTGGCCGCCTATCGCTTTTTAACAGGCTTGGGCATTGGGGGCGAACTGGTCAGCATTACTGCCTTTCTAACAGAAGTATGGCCTGCGACCTCCAGAGTGCAGGCCGTTGCCTTGCTTATTACCAGTTATCAGGTGGGGCAACTGTTGGCAGGGGGAGTCAATTTACTGGTGCTAGAGTGGCGACACGCCTTCTTTATTGGAGCCTTGCCCGCCGTGTTAACCCTGTTTATACGCCGTGGCCTAAACGAAAGCGAACAATGGATTGAAGCTCAGCGTGAACGACTCCAGCATGACGCCTTGGCTCAAGCAGGGGCTTCTTCTACAGGCACAGACCATTTCAACCCGTGGCAACAACTTTGGCAACAAGGGTGCCAGCGTGATTTATGGGTAGGCAGTGTGGCGTTTACGGCCTTTCTGATTGTTACTTGGGCGGCCATGGCGTGGATTCCTTCGTGGGTGAGTAGCCTACCGAATGCCCCCACTGATGCCCGCCAAACGCAAGTAATGATTCAAAGTGCGTGTGCCTTGTTAGGCTGTGGTGTGGCTGCGTTTAGCACTCAACTATGGGGACGAAAAGCGAGTTTGCAGCTTGGGTGTGCGGGTATGCTTGTGTGCATGATAGTGTTGTTTACAGGGTTTCAACACGTTAGCCCGTGGTTGTATGCCGTAGGGGGCGTGTTTGGGTTGTTTCATGGGTTGACGCAATCGAGCATGTACGTCTACATCCCCGAACTCTTCCCGACCCTAGTGCGTATGAGTGGTACAGGCTTTTGCTTTAACGTGGGGCGTTTAGTAACCGCCCTAGCCGTGGTGGGCATGGGCTATTTGGTGTCTGCACTGGGTGGCTTTGCTCCAGCAGCGTTGGTATTTGGTCTATTTAATTTAGTGGCCATACTGGCGTTGTGCTTCGGCCGTGAAAGTCGTTCGACTGGTGTCATAACGGCCAGCCGATAGCCTTATACCATTTAAAAGATCGAGAATCGTAGCGACAACGAAAAAGGAGAATCAACATGATGATATCACGTAAAAAAAGCTGGGTTGAAAAACGTGATTGTGGCAAAATGCCTCATGTCACAACCATTGAAAAATCATTTGCTGGGGTTCCTGCAGGTAGTAAACTGTTAATCTCTTCTCCTTCTGAAATTAATGAGTTTGTTCAAACGATTCCAAAAGGCAAACAAATTGACCCTCTGGAAATGAGAAGAGAATTAGTACAACACTATTTAGCAGATGCAACTTGCCCTGTTTCAACGGGCATTTTCCTGCGTATTGTGGCAGAAGCTGCTATTGAAGAGTACAAAGCGGGAAAACCGCTAGAAGCCATAACCCCTTTTTGGCGTATAATTAATCCGAACTCAGCGTTGTTCAAAAAATTAGATATGACTATTGATGAGTATGAGAAGCTAAAAAAAATGGCCGAAGAATAAACATTCGGAAACGATTTAATACCATTTTTCAGATTGAGTAGCTTACTCCTACGTTTGTCACTTTGTGTTGCTCGTTGGGCAATGGTGAGAGGCCGGGGCGTTCGCCCCCACATTTTTGGGCGTTAAGGAAACACCTGAGAATAGTCGTGGTTGGCCTGCTGAAACTCATCAGGACGGCCAATATCCAGCCAATACTGATCAATGGGGAAGGTGTGCGTGGTGGCCTGAGCCTCAATCAAACGTGAAAATAAGGTAGGCATATCCAAGTACCCCGTTTCAGATACCCACGCCAATGCCTCGGGGTGAAGCATATACACGCCCGCATTGACGCTAAACTGTAGGCTCGGCTTTTCTAAAATGCCCAACAATTGCTGATCGTCGCCCACCTTCAACACCCCATAGGGAATATCCACCGCATGCGACCGTACCCCCATGGTGGCCACCGCCCCACGGGTTTGATGATACTGCATAAAATGCTCGTAATTCACTCGGGTGAGAATATCGCCATTCATCACAAAGAAATCATCCTGCAACAAGGCCTTCATCAACCCCAAGGAACCCGCCGTTCCCTTGCGTTCGGTTTCATACACATACTCAATATGAACCCCAAACGCCTGTCCATCCTTAAAATGCGACTCAATTTGATCTGATTTATAGTTGGTGCTAAACACAAAGTTCGTAAACCCATGACGCTTAAAATCCAACACAATGGTTTCTAAAATAGGACGCCCCCCCACAGGCAACATCGGTTTAGGCGTTCTATCGGTTAGGGGACGCAGACGCTCGCCACGCCCGCCTACCATCAACACCACTCGGTTACTGTAATGAGGCTGGCTTGGCTGGGGTTGCAATAGCTCAATATCAATCAACTGGCCGTGGGTATTCACAATGGGAATGTGCTGAACCCCGTACCGTAACGCAGTTTGGCGAGCCATGTTACGATCATCGTTTAATAAGCACACAAAGGGGTGTTTGTTCAAAATCGGCTCGATGGGGCTTTCCAGTTCGGCACCGTTCAATAAGGCTCGGCGAATGTCACCATCCGTCAGAACCCCCACCAAACGACGCTGTTCATCCAGAGCCACCACAATGCGTAAGGCTCCTGTGTTTAACACCACCATGGCTTCACGTAAGGTGGCGGTGGGGTGGATGCTGATGGGGTCTAGGGGGGTTGGGGTTAACATAGAACAAGGCTTTCTTGTAAGGATTACTGGTTGAAAGATGCGTATCCCTATTATAACAGAGGCCAAGAAAAAAGTTTGAGATGCCTTCATCGCCTTATAACCCTATGCTTGGTCTCATATAGAAAGCTCTGCAAAAGCCCATTCGGGCGTGCAATGAAGGGTTGAACGCTAGGGGCGTAAACCTCTTTGAGAAAACGGGTCTATAGGGGTTTCGCCCCTATAAATACTTTGGGGGGGAGAGTTGGGGAGGGAGGAACGTCCTCTCAAAGTCGTCTGAAAGA
>JBJTUB010000035.1:0-11789 GCA_046080465.1 Vampirovibrionales bacterium
TTATTAAACCAAGGGCAAGCAGGGTTGATGACCAGTGCCAGCGTGATGCCCCGCTACAGTGCCGTGGGCTTAACGCTAAACAAGCGGATGCCTAGCTTGGTATAGAACCCTCTGCAAAAGCCCATTCGGTCCTGCAATAAAGCGTTGAACGCTGGTTGCGTAAACCTCTTTGAGATAACGGATTTATAGGGGCGAAGCCCCTATAAATACTGAAGGGGGGAGCCTTTGAGAGGTTTTTCACAATGAGGATCTTGCGTAAGAATTGAGATTGTCCCTCCTCGCTGTGGGGGCGAATGCCCCGGCCTCTCAAAGTCGTCTGAAAGACGACACAAAACGAGGAACTTAGAAGCCTCGACAAGCCCTTTTGAAGAGTCTTCTATAGACTCCCTAACGCCTGTTGAGTGATTTGATGCCGATACGCAAACAAGCCTCGCAGCTTGGCATCTATCACAGGGTGCAAGATCCAATCGAACCAAGGGCTTAGCGGTAAGGTGTAAGTAATATCATCTTCTAAAATACTGTAACCTGCCTCGCTTTCGTGCGGTAAGCAACGATGCACATGAGTCCATGCGGCAAAGGGGCCAAACACCTGAGTATCTTCAAATTGCTGACCCGCTACATAGTTATGATGCCTAGCCACCCACGGCAACCAAAACGGAAACACCTTGGGCAACCACGCAAAAGGCTTCCCCAACAAGGGAATTAAAATCACGGCGATGCTATCGCTATGCAACGTGGCGGACGGATGAGCTAACACCACCGTCTCCCATGGGGGGGTAAGCGTTTGAAAGGCCTCGGGGGATTCGTGCCAAGCAAACAGCATTTCGGCGGGGACGGCGACGGTACTAGCAAACCTTAATTTACGAAGGAAGGGCTTCATCGGATTCGCTTCTATCTAATACCAAGCACTTGGCTTCATGTTGCTGCGTTAAGGATAACATCGGGGGCAGCTGGTCTTGGTGGCAAGCCTCGACGGCCTGACGACACCGCTCTAAAAATCGACACCTTAACGGCATGGCCTTGGCAGAAGGAGGAATGCCCTCTAAGCTGTACAGGCGTTGACGCCCCTCGGTTGTGGCTTGGGTTGCTTGAGTAGCTTGAGCCGATGGGCTTGGCACGGAGGCCAACAACGCTTGGGTGTAGGGATGACGAGGGGCGTTAAAAATAACGTCGGTCGGGGCCGATTCAACCACATGGCCGGCATACATGACCACCACCCGCTGACACACCTCGGCCACCACGCCTAAATCGTGCGTAATTAGCAGAATCCCCATGCCTCGGGTGTGCCGAAGCTCATCGAGCAGGGCTAAAATCTGTGCCTGTACCGTCACATCCAAGGCAGTGGTGGGTTCATCGGCCAGCAGCAAGGCAGGTTCACTGGCCAAGGCCAAGGCGATAAGCACCCGCTGACACATCCCCCCTGAAAACTGATGCGGATACTCTTGAAGGCGTGCCTGCGGATTCGGGATTTTTACGGCTTCCAACAACTCGATAGCCCGTTGCTGACGCTCCTGTTTGTTTAACGAGGTATGCAACACCAACACCTCTTCCAACTGTTCGCCCACGGTAAGCAAGGGGTTCAGGCTCGTCAGGGGGTCTTGCGGAATGAGGGCAATCTTCTTGCCACGGATGCTTTCCCACTGCTTGGGCGTGAGCGTGGTAAGCTCTTGCCCTTGAAGCTGAATGGAACCACTCAGCACACGAGCAGGCTCGGGGAGCAGGCCTAAAATGGCTTGGCAGGTTAAACTTTTACCGCACCCCGATTCGCCAACCAAGCCCACCAGTTCGCCCGCATTGACTTGCAATGAGACACCTTCCAACAGCGGGCGGGGTAGGCTTTCTGGCGTAGGTACTGGAAAAAACGAGGCGGTTAAGGCATCGAGTTTCAACAACGGGGGGGGCAAGGCGGCAGCCGTTTCTGCAAAGGTCATTATCATGGCCATCTCTCACCTATCTAAAGTTATTAAACTGTAAGGGAACTTCCCATTCCGCCGATTTTTGTTTCAGCAACGCAATGACCTGCTGTAAATCATCTCGGCTTTTACCGCTACACCGCACTTGTTCGCCCTGAATACTGGCCTGCACTTTGAGCTTGCTTCCCTTAATGGCGGCCACCACCTTTTTAGCAAGTTCTTTATCAATACCTGTTTTTAAAGGAATCTCTTGACGGCAACGCCCACCCAAGGCAGGCTCTGGCTCGCTGTTGCTTAAATCTAGCAAAAACGGACTCAGGTTTCGCTTGGTTAGCTTTTCCTCCAGAATCAAAATGACGTTACGTAGTTTAAGTTCATCACTGCTGGTAATGGTAATGCTACCTTTATCTTGATCAATGTCCGTCTGGCTATCTTTTAAATCAAAGCGATTCGCCACGTCTCGCCGTGTTTGATCCAACGCATTGGTTAATTCTTGAGCATCGAATTCACTCACAATATCAAAGCTGTTATCATTGGCCATCATCATTTAAACCGTATCCTTTAAACTCAATCTTTAGGTAAACTAGGCGATCTCTCTTATTCTAGTATACATGAAAGAGTTTAGGCTTCAAGCGATAAAACGACGTATTACGAGGCGACTTTAATATGTGGGGGCAAGGTAAAGCGTTCAAAAATACGAGTCAACCCTAGGCAATGCCCTGTTTGCTCATCTAACTGAATCGCCACGGCACACACCTGCACCTCGTGCGATTCGGCAACGGTGTTTTTACCCTGACCCTCGCCCAAAAACTTGGCTAAACTTAAGTCGGCATTCATACCAATGGAACTATGTTGGGCTCCGTTAAAGCCTACATCGGTTAAAAAGCCCGTGGTGCCGTTGGATAGCAGACGTTCATCGGCGGTTTGTACATGGGTGTGTGTCCCCAGTACCACGCTCGCCCCTAAGGAACCTGCATACGTGGCCAAGCAAAACTTTTCGGCGGTGGCTTCGGCATGCACATCCAGCAACACGAACGGGGTCAACGCCTTCACATGGGGGAGCGTTTCTTCCAAGGCCTTCCACGGCGAATCGTAAGGTTGCATAAAGGTTTGCCCCAAGATATTCACCAAAGCCAAGGGCGTTTTACCTGTATCAATCAAGCAAAAACCACGCCCACCTCGCTTATGGCCAATGTTTAAAGGCCGAATTAAATTAGGGAAGGTATCGTAAATGTGGGCATCTTTAGCACGATCGAAGCTGTGGTTTCCGCCCGTAAAACCATGAATCCCCGCTGCCATTAGCTCGTGGTAGTTTTTTTCAGAAAAACCAAAGCCGTGGGTTGCATTTTCGCTATTCGCAATCACCACGTCATACGGTTGTGTATTCAATTGTTCTAAGTAATACTTAACGGCTTCACGCCCTGGCTTGCCTACAATATCACCAAAAAACAAAATATTCATTACAAAAAAACATCAAGATCTATACAGGTATCGATGCGTTTAGCCAAACAGCATCTCTTCAATTAACGTGGCTTAAGCCATAAAGTTGAATTGGCTACCCCCTTGGTTAAACTGACCGTCAAGCCCTTTGAATCCAACAGAGGCTCCTGCTTGGTATCTGGGGGTTAAAGCGGTGGCTGTTAGACCCTGAAAATCGGCGAAAAAACGCTGGCCAGGATTGAAACCCGAAGAGGTGGCCAAGGGGGCTGAGGTCGTTGCAACGCTGGGGGCTTCCTCACTAGATGCCGTTGTTGGAGCGGTCTTAACAGAGGGTTGAATGTTCGATTGAAAGGGATAGAGTTGCTTTAAAAATTCCATGACGTGATGATTCCTAAGGGATGACATGTAACCCAATAAAAAGGGTAACATAAAACACACCTACCTATTATATTAAAAACACAATCAAGAAACAAGTTGCTAGTTCGCTGTGGGTTATTTGCAAAGCATTTCTAGTAGTGTCGTTACCAAGCCCATAATGGGTAACTTCTGTGTCAAAACAATCCGTTTCCATTCTTGACTTCGCGACGACACTATCTAAGCCTTTTGTTGGACTGTTGGCAGCTGTTGTTGGTTTAATAAGGTTTGAGCAGCCGCTTCAGCCGCTTTGTAAGAGCTACGTACCAAGGGGCCAGCAAAACAATAGGCAAACCCAAGCTCTTGCTCGGCGAGTTGCTTCCAGGCTTCAAATTGCTCGGGCGATACATAGGCCTGTACGGCTAAATGTTTAGCACTGGGCTGTAGGTATTGCCCTAGGGTAACAATATCGCACCCTGTGGCTTTAATATCCTTGAGGGTTTGTAGAATATCGGCATCGCTTTCGCCGAGGCCTAACATCAACGAGGTTTTAGTCAGCAAGGCAGAATTCACCTGTTTAGCAAACCGCAACACCGCTAAGCTTTGTTGATATCCCGCACGGCGGTCTCGTACATGGGGGGTGAGGGCTTCGGTGGTTTCTACGTTGTGGGCAAACACATCTAAGCCACTGTTCAGCACGGTGGTTAGTGCATCACGATTCCCACAAAAATCAGGGCTTAACAACTCCACCTGCACCTGTGGGTGTTGGGCTTTTAGTGTTTGGATGCACTGAGCCAAATGAGCCGCCCCCCCATCGGGTACATCGTCTCTATCCACACTGGTAAGCACCACATACTGCCACCCCATCGTAGCCACGGCATCGGCTAACTGTTGCGGTTCATGGGGGTTTAACCATCCTTGCGGATTCCCGCTGGCCACGTTGCAAAACCGACACCCACGGGTACAGGTATCCCCCATCAGCATAAAGGCAGCGGTACCACTGCTCCAGCATTCGGCTTGGTTGGGGCAATGTGCTTCTTGGCAGACGGTGGCTAACTGTTGCTGTTTGGCCAAGCTTTTCAGCTGTTGAAAGGTAGGAGTTACGTTGGCTTTAATTTTTAGCCAAGCAGGTTTGGCCAGTGGTGTAGGTGTTGGTGGCGAGTAGGACATTCTTCATTACCTTACAACTTAGGAGCTTCCAGCGTTCCCTTGGTCGACATCATCGCCCCGCTGTTCAGGGGGGTCAACGCCGAATGCAAGGCACGAGCAAAGGCTTTAAAAATAGCCTCTACCACGTGATGATCGTTATCACGATAGGGAACATTGATGTGTAGCGTCACGGCCATACCGTCGACCACGCCCTTAAAAAACTCTCTAAACAACCGTGGATCCACTGATCCCACCGTGGCTGATTCAAACGGTGGCACATGCCATACCAAGTTACCACGGCCACACACATCCAAGGCCACCGTGGCGAGCGTACCATCCATGGGGTAGCTAAAGTTGCCAGACCGCTGAATACCGCCAAAGTTTCCGCCCAAGGCTTTTACCACACATTGGCCAAACACAATGCCCACATCTTCAATCAGGTGATGCGGATCCACTTCGATATCGCCGATGGCTTCAATGTGCATGCCTAACTGGCCATGACACACCAGCGTATTGAGCATATGGTTTAAAAACGGGAGCGAGGTACCGAGATGCGTTGCTAAGGCACCGGTGTTGTCTAAATCTAGGGTCAGGGTAATTTGCGTTTCTTTGGTGTGGCGTTGAAGAGTCGCTTGACGAGGAGGCATAGAGCGTTTGATTCCTATTGTAAAAAAAGAATGAACCATGCTTATTACATCATAAACATAGGTGAAACAAAAGTAGTGTGAATAATTAAGAAATATAACAAGTAGGCACTATCCAATCAACCGAAAACTTTATTAAAAGGTGAACCCACTCCTTATAGTATGTATCGTTTATTTAGCCTGTTTGTTGCGAGTGAGATATTAAGCCTATGCCAACCCTTGCCTATGCTGCCGTTGTTACCCGTGCCACCATGATACCACAGCCTGTGTGTTTAAATCGCTTGCAACGAAGCCACCTATTATTTTCTGGGATGCAAGTGTTGTTTTTGGTAGGGTCGGCTGTTGTGTTAGCTGCCTTGTTTTATGTAGGCCATAGCCCCGAGATGATGAACACCTTGGCCAGTGGTTCGGCTTCTGTATTGCACCAATACCACTTTGATGCTCGTCTCAAACTATAGTTTTTGAGATGTTCTTGTTATAATGTGCGGATGTCTGCCGTGCATAGAGTGTTTGTAGCGTAGGGGCGTAAAGCTGATGTTCTGCCGCCAATACCCGCTGAGCCAGTGTTTCAGGCGTATCACCTAGGCGTACAGGTACCCGCTGTTGAGCCAGTATCGCCCCTTCATCCACGCCAGCGGTAACCTGATGCACGGTGCAACCGCTCCAAGCCTCGTTGGCATTCAGAACGGCCTCATGCACATGATGACCGTACATTCCTAGCCCGCCAAACTTGGGTAGTAAGCTTGGGTGAATGTTGGTCAGGCATCCTGCGTAGGCTTCCACCAACACAGGGGAAAGAATGCGTAACCAGCCTGCCAAGGCGATGGCCTCAATGCCTTCAGCCTGTAAGTGTTCTAGCAAGGCGGTATCGTAAGCTTCAGGGGTGGCAAAGGCCTGCTTAGGTTGCACTAACGTCGCAACCCCCGCTTCATTAGCTACGTTTAGCACCCCTGCCGTGGGGCGATTCGTGACAACCAGCACGACCTTCGCCGCCGTTAGCCCGCCTGAACGGTTTGCTTGTAGGAGGGCTTGAGCATTGGAACCGCCTCCCGAGGCAAAGACGGCCAAGCGTTTGGGCGGTGGCACTCGTAATAAGGGGGTAGCGAGGGAAGAGGGGTGAGACGTATCGTCAAGACGCATGGTTTTTCGTTTCTATAAAAGGTGCTTTACTCCCTCTCCCTAAGGGAGAAGGAACCGTTTTTTATGACCTGTGGGGGCTTCTTGGTTAATGGCACAGGCCTAACAACACGGAGGCCTGATCGACATTCAACAACTGAACGGCTGAGCTGTCCGTTTCTAAGCCGTTGGGAATCACTGTTCGTTGAATCACAGACCCCACCCGAGTCACGCCCCAGTTGGGCAAGCCGTAGGCCGAGGTATACACACGGCAAGCCTCGTCGAGGGTTGCCTGCACGGTATCGGCTTCATCGGCAGAGACAATCACGGTAAAGCCCACGCCACAGTTAAAGGTATGCAACAAGGTGGCCACACTCAAGCCCGCTACGTGACCTAAGTAGCTTGCTAACGGACACCATGGCCAAGCCGTAACATCAATCGCCATAGCCAAGTGGGGGGGCAACACACGGGGTAGGTTATCTTGAAAGCCCCCGCCCGTGATGTGTACCATCCCCCGAATAGCCGAGCGGTGTTGTTGTAATACGGCTAACAGGGGCTGTACATAAATAGCGGTGGGGGTGAGTAAGGCCTCGCCTAAGGTACGGTGTTGGGCATCGTTGGGTAAGGCGTGTGTTAGTTCTAAGTCATACTCAGAGACGATTGAACGTGCCAAGCTGTAGCCGTTTGCGTGCAAGCCTTGGCTCCCGATGCCTAACACCACATCGCCCGCTTGCATGGTTTGTTTGGTGGGTAACAGATGGGCTTCTTCTACCACGCCAATGGCAAACCCTGCTAAATCGTAGGGGTGTTCTTGGTAAAAACTGGGCATTTCTGCCGTTTCGCCCCCCAGCAAGTGACAATCCGCTTGACGACACCCTTCGGCCACGCCTGCGAGTACGGCATCCAACTGAGCCAAATCGAGCTTGCCTGTGGCTAAATAATCTAAAAATGCAAGGGGGCGTCCACCTTGAGTCAGCAGATCGTTCACACTCATGGCGACTAAATCAATGCCAATGCTGTGATGTTGGTTCATCCACTGAGCCACGGCGAGTTTGGTACCCACGCCATCGCAAGCGGCCAGTAGAACAGGGGCTTCCATGCCCGCAGGCAAGCGAAACGCCCCTGAAAATCCGCCGATGCCCCCGAGCATGAGGCCAAGGTTGGGCGTGCGTTGGGCGTGCTTTTTAGCAATGCCTACCACGGCGTTGGCAGCGTGTAAATCGACCCCCGCTTGGCGGTAGGCGTGGGTGGTATCGTGGGTGCTAGGGGCATCAGGGGTGATGGTGTGTAGAGAAGAAGAGGGTGTCATCAATGGGGTGTCTTTCAAAAAGATGGATGTTACACTGGTTGAAGGGTAGGCGTTCTTTGTACTAAATGCTGACGTAAACTGGCAAAAACGCCGTGACCCTCGCCACTAAACAACGAGGTAGCCAAGGCGTGTAGGTTCCGCTCTGGGTGGGGTATTAGGCCTAACACATTGCCTTGTTCGTTGATAATGCCCGCAATATCATTCATAGAGCCGTTAGGGTTACGAAGATACCGAAACACCACTTGGTTGTTCGCCTCCAAGCGGGCTAAGGTATCGGCATCGGCCACGTAGCACCCTTCGCCATGGGCAATAGGTAGTTCAATGCGTTGTGCCTGTGTGTAAGCCGTGGTAAAGCAGGTGTGGGTATTGCTTACCATCAGGGGGGTGCGTTGCTCACAGATAAAGCGTTGATGGTGGTTGCGTACCAACGCCCCAGGCAGTAAGCCCGCCTCGGTTAGGATTTGAAACCCGTTGCACACCCCGAGTATCGGCTTGCCAAGGGTTGCAAATGCCTTGACGAACGGCATGATTGGCGATTGTTTTGCCATGGCTCCGCAACGAAGATAATCGCCATAGCTAAACCCCCCTGGTATAAACAGGGCATCCAGCGTATCGGGGTGCAGGGTGTCGGCGGGAGTATCGTGCCATAAGTGTACGGCGGTGGCGTGCAGGCTTTGCTCAATGGCATCCACGGCATCGGCATCGCAATTTGATCCGGGAAAAATGACGACTCCTACTCGTAAGCGGGTGTCAGAGGCTTGGTGTGTACGATTCATAGTCAACGGTCTCCTCTGCCTAAACGTGGTGTTGCACAAGGTGAGTGATGTTGAGTGTTTCAATCACGGGATTGATGAGTAGTTCTTCGGCGAGGTGTTGCAGTTGAGCCTCGGCGTGGGCATGACTTTGTGCGTTGAGCGTGATGGATACGTGCTTGCCTACCGTCAACTGCTTGACGGTGTGCAAGCCTAGTTGATGCACGGCTTCTAGCACGGCCTTACTTTCAGGGTGCAAAATCCCCGAGCGATAGGTGATATTGAGGGTGGCATGGTAGGTCTGTTGTGGCTTCTGTCGTTGTGGGGTCGAGGCGGTATCGAGACGAGTAGCCACCGTTTGATAGGCCTCCATTAAAGCCCCTTGGTTCAAACGAAACACATCTTTATCTAAGATTTGCCCTGTGGTTATATCTCGCAGGCGGAAGTTATCGGGGCTGAGTTCATCGGCCAGCACGAGGTCGCCTTCGGCATTGAGACCCACTTCTAGCTTAAAATCGGCACAGCGAATGTTGAGGCTTTCAAACAGGGGTAACAAGGCATCGTTGGCTTGCAAGGCCAAGCGTTTTAAATCCTGAAGGGTATAGGG
Organism: Vampirovibrionales bacterium; assembly: GCA_046080465.1. Classification (GTDB taxonomy): domain Bacteria; phylum Cyanobacteriota; class Vampirovibrionia; order Vampirovibrionales; family JAJTHC01; genus JBJTUB01. The sequence continues at coordinate 9,285 of JBJTUB010000035.1, forward strand.
GGCGGGAATCAGGCCAAGTGCTTCAATCAGGCTTTCACTCATGACGGGGTCGCCGTGGGCATCGCTTTTATAGGGAAACTCGATGACGGGTTGGGGCAGGGGGTGGCCAGCCTCTAGCCAAGGGTAGCGTTTGCACAGGCTACCGCAGGCATCGTTACGCACCACAATTTCAAGCGGAATCATGGTTAGGCGTTGGTAAATCAACTGGTGGGGGGTATCGGTAGAGGCAACAAAACAGGTGGGTAGCCCTTGGTTGGCCAAATGCCGAAATAGCTCGGCGGTGATACGGGCATTGAGGCTGCCTTTGCCTTCAAAACGTTCGTGCTTTAGACCGTTGAAGGCGGTGGCATCGTCTTTAAACTCGGCGATGCAGAGGGTGGCATCGCTGGGGTGGCGAAGCAGGCGTTTGGTTTTGCCTTCATACAGGGGGGTGTCTGCAGGGGAAAGAGTAGAGAGAGTAGAGAGGGTAGTCATACAGTTAGAAAAGCCTTACAGTTTAACAAAGTAGGAACGAGGTGTCTTGACACGTTTTAGTGTAGTGCAAGTACCCCCCTGAATGTATGACGAAATCAGGACGCTTATAGAAAGCTCTGCAAAAGGGTTTGTCGAGGCTTCTAAGTTCCTCGTTTTGCATTGCCCTACGGGCAATCTTGAGAGGCTGGGGCGTTCGCCCCCACAGCGAGGAGGAACAATCTCAATTCTTACGCAAGATCCTCGTTGTGAAAAACCTCTCAAACTCTCCCCCCTATAGACCCGTTTTTCCAAAGGGGTTTACGGAACCAGCGTTCAACACTTCATTTTCCGCCCGAATGGGCTTTCGCAGAGTCTTCTATACTATCAATTCACAGAAACGCAACATCGACTCTCCGTTTGACGCAACCAACAGTCAACCCCTCATCGCATGGGCGAATGCCCCTACATCAATGCTAGGGCTTGTTGAAATAAGGCTTCGGGGGTGTGGGTGTTCCACAGGGTGTGGGTGGCTCGTTGCTGTTTACGTTCCAGCGGGTATTGGGCATTGATGCGGGCTTGGGCAGCCTCCAGTGTCATGCCTCGGTGGTGTTGTAAACGTTCCAGTTGCAAGGCAGGGGGAATCGCCACCAGCCACGTTTCATCAAACTGCTGAGCAATGCTGGCATCCTCCATCGTTTCAAACAACAGCGGAATTAAGGCAAAAACGAATCTAGCCCCGTGTGCTTGTTGTTCGGCAAAAAAGGCTTCACGCACTTGGGCCACCTTGGGGTGCAGGAGCTGTTCCAACCAACGGCGATGCTCGGTGGCTTCGGTGGAATCTTCAAACACCCTTGCCCCCAACTGGGTGCGATCCACACCCGTATGCGGAGCTTGTAACAGAATCGTGTTACCAAAGCGTTCGGCGATGGCTTCAATCACCTCGGCGTTGTGAGCGAGTAGATCGTGAACAGTGTGATCCGCATCAATCACGGCATAGTTGTTCGGTGGGGCGGTAAGCCAGCTTCCTAAAAGACTTTTACCGCTAGCAATACCGCCCGTAATGGCAATTCGTTTTAGCATGGTTTAGGCCTGTGTATCCACTAAATGCACGGTGGTAGTAGGAGTGTAATTCAAACTTTTTCTTTCGATAGTAACCCCGCTGACCAAGCTTTTAATCTGTTGGTACGTGTGGATCAAATGAGAAGTGGATTTCGATAGTGAAGTCACGAGCAGCCATAACTGCTTTCTGATACTTAGACTTTGTGGCGAACGTTGCGGTATGTGTTTGCCCTGTGGGTGTGGTGATGGTGCCAATAGGGGTCTGTTTTAAGGTGTAGGTAAGCTCTTTTGGTGTTTCTTGTACAGATCCAAACCACCCAGCTGTTGGATTAATTGGATCATAGGAGTGATAGCCCTTGAGCGAATTTAAAGACGTTTGTTCGAAGCTACGGCAAGAAAAGATTTTGTTAAGCTGATTCTTAAAAGTTTCTTCAGCCCTATCAGAGCCGCTAGTCAAACATACCATTCTCCCAATCTGTTCTAGGATACTGAAATTGCGAGACGATCTATTTATATGATCATCAGCTCTTGGAAAGGGCTGCAAGATTAAGGTGGTTAACGCATCCACAAACGAATCAGCTTTATAGTTTGCCCCTTGACGTAATGCGGTGGATGCTTGGATGCTTGGATAGGTGGATGAGTACGTTTAACAGTGGGTGGCGTAAACGACGGTGATACAGCTACAGAAAACATAAAGAAAAGGCTTTCATGGTTGGGTGGGCGGAGCGTGAGGTTTCTATAGAAACCTCTGCAAAAGGGTTTGTCGAGGGTTCTAAGTCCCTCGTTTCGTGTCGTCTTCTAGACGACTTTGAGAGGCCGCTCCTCCCTCTCAAACTCTCCCCCCTAGTTTATTTGAGAGTGTTAACTAAAGGTTGTTTACAAACGATGTTAGTCCCCTGCCTTAAGTTGCCCTCTGGGCAACGTAGAGAGGCCGTTCCTCCCTCTCTACAACTCTCCCCCCTAAGTTATTCTAGGGGCTTCGACCCTAGATAC
>JBJTUB010000036.1:0-9912 GCA_046080465.1 Vampirovibrionales bacterium
GGGGGGAGAGTTTGAGAGGGAGGAACGGCCTCTCAAAGTCGTCTGAAAGACGACACGAAACGAGGAACTTAGAAGCCTCAACAACCCCTTTTGCAGAGGTTTCTATAGTTTATAGAAACTACAAAACTTGGCAGGCGGTAGGTAGGGGTTGAGCAATGGACTCGTAGTGTTTGTTGACCGCTTGCTTAACGGCCAAGGCCAACGCCCCCTCACGCCGTGGTAGCTTCTCGGGGTTGAGTGCCACGGGCGTTCGCTTCATGTGCTTAATATCAAACACAAACAAGGCAGGAACCTCGTTCACGCCAAACAAGGTGGTAAAAAATTGATTGTCGGGCAAATCGGTATTCACCATGGTAAAAGCCAAGCACCCTTGCACAGTAGGTTGTTTCGCCCAACGATGCACCAACGGCGTTAGTTGCTGACACCCCAAGCAGGTATCGCTATAAAACTCTACCAACAGGGGCGTGGCCTGCGTGTTGGCTTGTTCCATCAGGCTACCGCCTGTATCGTAACTGGAAGGCAGGCGGGTATGGGCTAAATCGCCCCGCCACCACGCTTGCACCAACGAGGCTCCCCAAAAGCAGAGGAAAAACAAAAGCATCAGTTGCAGGGGCGGAAGAAATCGTTGCCAAGTAAGCATGAGTATGAGGTTCCTTACGACTACAAACCAAAGAAGTGGGCGATTTTGTCTTTATCAGGCGGTAGCGTGACACGTTCAACCCCTGTAGCACCCACGGCCACGGCGTTATCGGGGTCTTTGAGGCCGTTGCCTGTTAAAATGCACACCACCGTACTATTGGGAGGCACCCGACCTTCTTTAACGGCTTGAAACAACCCTGCCACACTGGCCGCCGAAGCAGGCTCGCAAAAGACACCCTCGTGTCGTGCCAAGCAGTGATAGGCGTGCAGAATCGCTTCATCGCTAACGGCATCAATATGGCCGTTGCTTTGGGTTTTGGCATCCATGGCTCCTTGCCAACTGGCGGGGTTGCCGATACGAATCGCCGTGGCCACGGTTTCGGGCTTGGCAATGGGGTGACCATGCACCAAAGGGGCCGCTCCTTCGGCCTGATAGCCCATCATGGTGGGGAGCTTGCTGACCTTGCCTAACTGATGATACCGATTAAAACCCGCCCAGTAAGCCGTAATGTTACCCGCATTACCCACGGGGATAAAGAAATAATCGGGCGAATCGCCTAGCACATCGGCAATTTCAAACGCCCCTGATTGTTGCCCTAGCAGGCGGTAGGGATTGATGGAATTGACAATCGCCAACTTGGGGCTAAGCTCGCCCAGTTCACGCACCAAATCGAGAGCTTGATCGAAATTGCCTTGAATCTCGACAATGGTGGCACCGTACATCAGGGCTTGGCTCAGTTTACCTAACGCAATCTTCCCTTCAGGGATGATAATTAAGGCTTTCATGCCTGCACGCGTGGCATAGGCGGCAGCGGCGGCGGAGGTATTGCCCGTACTGGCACAAATCACCATCTCGGCTCCATCCGCTTTGGCTTGAGATACGGCGTAGGTCATGCCCCGATCTTTGAAGCTCCCTGTGGGGTTCAGCCCCTCGTACTTAAGGTAGACTTTCAGCCCAGGCACGCCCAAACAACGAGACAAGCGTTGAGCGGGAATGAGTGGCGTATTGCCCTCGCCCAGTGTTACCACGGGATACTCTTCAGGCAGGGCGTATAAATCACGGTAGCGGTTTAAAATACCTAGGTGGCTACTGGAAGGCGTACCAGTGAGGCAATCGTTCAACGAACAGGTGTTTTTAGGAAAAGGCATAAGTATAAGTCTCTACAGTACATCACTATGACAAAACGTTTTTTAACCAAACGGTGACTCCCTCTCCCTTAGTAAAAGGGTTGGGGAGAGGATTGGGGTGAGGGAACCCCCAAAGAACCTAACCCAAGACTCGCAACACACAGGCCACGGATTGCGTGGTGGATTGTTGGGCAATGGCGGCTAAGGTCGCTTGCAAGTTCGATTCTTTTGCGGTGTGGGTAATCAGCATCAGGTTGGCACACTTATCGGCCTCGTTGGGGGTTTGCAAGAAGGATTCCAAACTCACGCCTTCACGGCCAAAAGCTTCGCCTAGTTTGGCTAACACGCCCGCTTCATCTTTAGTGACAAGGCGAATGTAGTAGCGGTTTTCGGTCTCGCTCATGGGCAAGCACGGCGTACTCGGCGAAGGAGTCATGGCCAAACTGGTGGCTAAACGAGTGTTGCCCTGCCACGCATCGTTAGCCAAGGCCAAGACATCACTGACGACTGAACTGGCGGTAGGCAGTTCGCCCGCCCCTTTGCCGTAAAACATGACATCGCCCACGGCATCCCCTTCCACCCACACGGCGTTGTACTCGTTACGAATGCCCGCTAGCGGATGCGATTGCTTCACAAACATAGGGTGCACCCGCACCGAGGGCTGTTGATGCGTTTCATCCCACTGAGCCAAGCCAATCAACCGAATGGCATAGCCAAACTTGCGGGCGTAATCCATATCGGCCTGCGTGATAGTGGTAATGCCTTCAATGTGCAAATCATCCATAGAAACCGCCACACCAAAGGCAATACTCGCCAAAATCGCCAGTTTGTAGGCGGCATCAAATCCGCCCACATCGTTGGTGGGGTCGGCTTCGGCATAGCCGAGGGATTGGGCTTTAGTAAGGGCTTCTTCGTAACTCCAGCCATCATCCATCATGCGGGTGAGCATGTAGTTGGTGGTACCGTTTAAAATACCCGCAATGCTGTGAATACGGTTGGCGGCCAAACACTGCTTCAGGGGTTGAATAATAGGGATCCCCCCTGCCACCGCCGCTTCAAACAACAGTTGCACGCCGTGTTCTTGAGCCAAGGCAAACAGTTCTTGACCGTGGGTGGCAATCAGGGCTTTGTTGGCCGTTACCACATGCTTACCGTGTTGAATGGCGGTTTTTAGCCACGTAAAGGCGGGTTCAATCCCTCCTGCTACTTCTACCACAATATCCACGGCGGGGTTGGTAAGCACATCGGTTTCAGTGTTGGTGGTCAACAAGGCATCGGCTTGCAAGCCTTCGGGCAAGGTGCGGGGCAGAGTTAAATCACGCACGGCCACTTTTTCAATACGGATACCTTCTAAACGGTGAAGCAACTTTAAGGTCCCAGTCCCCACCGTGCCACAGCCAATCATGCCAATACCCAGCGTGCGGGCTTTGGGGGCTTGGCTTTGAGGAAGAGTCGCATAGTGGGAAAGTAAAGCGGACATGGGGGTTCTTGGCTCCTAACAGGATAGATAATGGAAGATATAATCGAAAACGTCTTAGCTTAGTGGTAAGTTGCCCTTTGGGCAACGTTGAGAGGCCGTTCCTCCCTCTCAACACTCTCCCCCCTAACTTATTTATAGGGGCTTCGCCCCTATAAACCCCAATGTTGGATTTACCTCAACCTAAAGCTATTTAACTATAAAAAGTTTTAAAACAGGCGTTTGTCATTGCGAACATCTATGAAGCAATCTTCTAAACCTTTAGCATCAAGGGGATTGCCACGCTTTGCTCGCAATGACGGTAGCATTCAGACTTTTATAGAGGTTTTTGGAGAAGGGGCTGGGGCTGGCGGGGGGACTTGTACCAACGAAAGTCCTATGATACTACTACAAACACCTTGCATTGACAAAGCGTTTTGTTGTACCTGTTGCAAGTGTTGTACGCACGCCGTCAACGTGGCCGTGGTGGTACTCACATCATCTAACACAACCACGCCTACCGTTGAGGGTAGCGTTTGCACGAGGGCTTGAAACGCCTCTGAACAGTGAACATCGCCTGCGGTGCGTTGCCAACGTTCTTCACGGGTTCGGTACTTTTGAGACGCTTCTAGCACGTTGCCCCGCCACGCAAGCCCCTCGGTATGTACGGTATACCGAGACGCTGGCAACAAAAACCGCAAGCCGTGCATCACCCACCACAGCGGATGCTGCCACGGCTGAAGGCGTTGATGCGGTGCCATCACCACATGCCAGTGCCGTACCTGCGAATACTGTTGATTCAGGGCTTCTAGCCCTGCTATAAAGCCATCCAACCAGTGCCACAGGTGTTGCCAGTGTTGGCTAAACTTGGCTCGCCACACCGTGTGTTTGCTAGATACGTGCCACGGCCAACAGGCAAACAACGGCACCGCTTGATTGAACACACACGCCTGCAAGCCCCCCGAAAAATGTAGTTGCCGTGGCCGTGCTAGCACAAACAACAGCGGAAGTATCCCCTCGCCACAGGCATCCACAAGGTATTGAAGCACGGGGGGAAGCAGTCTCATGCGGGATTAGGGGGCTTTCTGTACAGGGGGTGTTGGTGGCACCAGTAACTCATGAGCCACGCCCAAGAGGGGGAATCGCTTGCTAAGAACATTCACCACATGTTGCGTGTTTTGCCACGGGGCAGAGGACGTGACAGAAGTAGATGTAGAAGCAGGCAGGCCGTAAACGCTATCTTTCACGCCTTGGCTTAACTGCTGATAAGCCAACGACGAGGGGAACAAATCCCTCACGGTGGCGGATGTTTCAGGCGGGGCTTGCAGTTGTTGCAGCGTCTGTTGCCAACCCGATTCCAAATGACGTTGATATACATCCAAGGTAGGTTTGTTAATATGGAAGACGGCATCGGCAAGGGCGATAACAGGAGCCGACATAGCACGGTAGACTTGCGATACCACCCCGAAAAACCCTTGCGGAGGGGGCGTACTCAGCGGATCCACACTCCCTGTCCGTTGCTGAATGGCCGATTCTGTTAATTTCAGACGATAGGGGTTGCTAGGCACATGAGCTTGATGAATCTGTTGCCAGTGTTCGCCCAAGTAAGCCACTTTGGCTTGTAGCAAGGCCATATCGCTGGTGGTGAGGGGATGCCGAAGTTCGCCCGCTTGGTGTTTTTCTAGCAGGTAGTGGATACTTTCGACACTTTGACGCAACTGCCCCACCAGAGGATGCCCCTCGTTCATGCGTTGTATCGAAGAAACGGCGGTACTCCCACTGGGTAGAAAATGGGCTTGCGTGTGTTGAAAGCCACGAATCATCAGCCGAGCCGCCCACGCATCGAGTAACAGCGTCGCAGGCAAGGCCCCCCACCCCAAGATGGGCAAGCCTGTTAACACCAGCTTGCACAAGGTGGCCAAAGCAAAGGTGGCTCCACCAGCCAACATCAAGGCCACCCCCTGTCCTGTTGCCTTAGGTAAGGGCGGAATCGCCTGTGTAGGCAAGGCAGGCAAATGCTGACGCAACGTGAAACACGCTTCTTGCACGGCTTCCAGTGCTTTGGCATCGGGTAGCACCACCGAAGCACTCGCTGTTTTTACGTTCTTGGCCGATTTTTGAAACGCATCACGATGCGAGCCTATCGCTTCGGTAGTGGCTCCAATCAAGTCTCCACGGCCTATTTGAAGATTCAAATTAATGTGCCACCCTTGGCGGGGCTTGAGGGCTTGCTCATTTCTATGAATCTTACCATTTTCAGCCAAGGTATAATACGGTAGCATCTGTAAATACAACGAGGTAGGCTTCATGCGGTGGGCTTTCATACCTATCACAAACACGATTACTTTTACATCAACACAGTAACAGGCTGAACTGTGCTAGGTGATGTGTAAACTCAATCACCCAAACAATGCCACAGTGCCTGCAAGCGTTGATGGCATTTTTGGCCAGTAACAGCATCCTCTACCCCACTAGCGAGATCGATACCTTCAACAGGCAAGGCCAAGGCATCGACCACGGTTTGTGGGGTCAGTTTACCCGCTAACAACGTGCCTTGAAAATGCGTTAAGCCTTGAGCATCACACGCTTGTTGCCACTGGGTTCGCCAGCCCTGCAGCCAATCACGCAACGCAGGCGACTGCCAATCAGGAGAACGTGTGGCTCCCGTAGCCGATTTTGGCCAATCGAGCAAGAGCTTATCAATATAGGGTAAATAAGGAAGCAGTGAGGCATGGGTGGGCAAGGCCGTCAGCGAGGCCACCAACATGAGGCTGACACGCTCATTCACGGCTTCATGCAACGCCTGATGAAGCGCTTTCACGGCTTGCCAAGGCGTAGGAGCCTCTTGGGTGTGCAACTGTATATGACGCAAACCCGTAGCCAACACCGTTTCTATAATCGTCTCCATAGAAGCGTTTTGAAACACCCCCACCACAGGGATGTTCGGGCTTGCGTGAATCATGCGTTGCAGTGTGGCGTTTGGCACAAAGCGTGGCGTGTTAGGTACCAACACCACACCCAAGGCAGCGGGTTCAAACGACAAGCACATCTGTACATCGGCCACGGATTGCAGACCGCACACTTTTATAAAGGGTAGAGAAGGTAGAGAAGGTCGGTTATCCAAAGGCATGGGGTGTATTACTTCAAGCGATGAACCAAACGAAGACTGGCCGTATCGGTATCGGGATTCAGGCTGAGACTTGCCATGTCTAGCCAGCCAGCGGTTGAGGAGGTGAGCGAACTTTGCAAGGCCGTCGGGAAGGGGAAACGCTTGCTCTGGGCCTCCAGCGTCAACAGGGCATCGGCATCGGTGGGAGGCGTTGTGACGTTTTCAACTGCAGGTAAGGGCTGAAACGAGGCGACAGGCTCCACCCCCACCAACTGATGATTCCAATGCACCATGAGTTTTTGAGGCACACCCACAGGCAACACCCCGTTCGGGATGTTTAATTGCCATGCTGTTTCACCGTTGGCGGTTGTTTGGGGCATCGCCCAAGGGTGTTTTTTAAAGGATTGAGCAGTACCCACATTCACCAAAAAGTTATCGCCCTGCAAGGCTTTAAACAGGGTGGTCAGCGTTCGTTGTTTGTCGGGCGAGGCTTCTGTGAGTAAATGAACCCCTTGTAAGGAAGAGACTCCCGCTAAGGCTTGTACTGTTTTGACGGTTTGGTTAGCCGTGTTTAGTACCTGTTGAGCGATACCTTCCAACGGATTGGTTGACGCTGCTTTCTTTATCGTTGGCGTAGACGATACAGGAGCCAAGGTGAGCCACGTTCGGCCTTGAAACAAGCCAAGTACATCTTTTTCCAAGCTTAAACCCAGCACCGCCAAGGCAGGCCGACTCAGCTGCAACTCTCGTTGCCACGGCTTCATGGCCGCAGGGTGATTGATCAACCAGTACAACCAACGATTAACATGCTGAAGTTGAATGGCCACGCTACCCGCTTGCCACTGTGGGTCTACGTGTGTTTCATTTTGAAGAGAGGCGTCAGACGCACGCCGCCACCCTGAAAATAAATGTTGCTTTTGGGGCAGGGTTAATTCACTTAACACTTCAGGAAGTGGAAAGCTCAAGACCTCTGTTTGCGTGGTGCTGTTGGGGAGTGTGTAGGAGGCCTGCACCACCCACGGAGCCGCTTTTTGCCAAGCCTGCAAGGCTTGCTTAATGGAAGAACCAACCACAGGCAAGTGGGTAGCGGGTTCCAGCGGAGCCACTAAACTGGCAGAGGTGTAGGCATGAAGCCCCATCGCCACAGGTGGAAGCGTGGCCTTGTTCCACTGTTTAAGTTGAGGCAACAAAGGGCGTAACAGGCTGGCAGATAAGGGCTTTGCCGTTTGCAAGGCTCCCAAGGCATGAGGCGTCGAACTAACGAACCAGCCTGTTTGCCCAGCCATGGTTTGCTCTTTGACCCATAGGGGGGGGGTACTGACCGAAGATTGTAACAACCAACACGAAAGACTACCACAAGTCGTGGCCTTTAACTGTCCGCTAGGGGCGATAACGTTGGCTTGCACAGGAATCCACCACAGGGGTTGAGGTTCGTTATGTTGAGGAACTCGTACGGAAGCTTCTACCACAACTCCAGTAGCTGAAGCGGTAAGCACATAAGGTTGCACAGGGGCGAGTAGCGTGTTGAGCTTACGAGGCAGAGGTTGCACATGCAGATTTTGTAAGGCCGTGGGCAAGGGAAGTTGAGTCATTAGTTGCTGGTAGGGAGCAAACGCACCTAAAGAACTATTTGCAAACGGCGACGATTGGCATCCGCTTAAAACGCAAGCAACAACCAACAGGATTCCGCCAAGCCAAACACACGACGATGCAGAGATTAAACGCACAACCACTCTTCCTTATAAACTACTCGTTTTTTGTAACCTCTTCAGTATACACCAAACGAGTGCTAAAGTTTAGCACTCGTTTAATAAACGTTACACGTTAAGTCGTCTTCAAAAGAAAGCGACTTAGGCAGAAAACATTCCAGCGATGGGGCCTTCAACCAACTCTAACGTCGCACCGATGGCTTCCAACTGGGCGGTAGCAGTAGCGGTAGCATGGTGAGCTTGTACCTTTACGGCACGAGTAATTTCGCCCGATCCCAAGATACGCACACCAGCGTAACGACGCTTCAACAAGCCCATAGCAATCAGTTGCTCGTAGGTTAGCTCGTTCGCTTCACCTGCCAAGTTAGCAACTTGGCTTAAAGAAAGCTCTAACCACTCGCATTTATTAGGTTGTGGGAAGGTACGGAACTTAGGAATACGACGGTACAAAGGCATTTGACCACCTTCAAACCCACGCTTGGAAGAACGACCCGAACGCTGGCCTTCGCCGTTATGCCCACGGTTGGCAGTTTTACCTGCACCCGAAGCACGACCACGACCCACACGGAGGGCTTTTTTAACCGAACCCTTGGCGGGTTGCAAGTTACTTAATGAAATTTCAGCCATCATACGAATTAGCACTCCTCTACGGTGAGTAAGTGAGACACTTTACGAATCATGCCACGAATCAGCACAGTATCGTAGTGTTCTACGGAACGGTTGGTTTTTTTAAGACCCAAGGCAGCCACCACACGGCGTTGCTTTTCTGGGGTACCTAACACAGAGCGTGTCAAGGTAATTTTTAATTTTTTGTCGGAAGCGGTCATGGCTTCGTCTCCTAATTGATTAAAAACGACATTACAAGTGGCAAAACGAATTGTTCATTTGCGCCAACGCAACAAAAGGCTTACAGACCTAACAAGGTACGTTTATCAATACCACGACGTTTAGCGATAACATCAAATGTTTCCAACTGACGCAAGCCTTGAATCGTTGCACGAGCCACGTTTAATGGCGAACGCGAACCAATCGATTTAGATAGCACGTTTTCCACGCCAGCCAATTCCAAAACAGCACGAGCCGCACCGCCTGCAATGACCCCAGTACCTTCCGAAGCGGGACGCATAAAGACGGAAGAAGCACCACTACGGCCTTGCGATACGTGAGGAATGGTGGCTTTGTAACGAGATACCGTAATCAAACTTTTTTTGGCTTGGCTCACACCTTTTTGAATCGCACCAATTACCTCGGCCGATTTACCAACACCAACACCTACTTGACCGTTACCGTTACCAACAATCACAACGGCACGAAAACTCATTTTCTTACCGCCTTTAACCACCTTGGTAACACGGCGGATTTGAATGACACGCTCTTGCCATTCGTTAGCTTCGGTCTCGTTGGTTACGACGTCCGCTTTTTGTTGACTCATCATCATGTTTAAAACATCCTTACACGTTTTAAGTAAAAAACTTGGTGTTGCAGGAGGGTTGGCCTGCATTCAAGCACCATTCAAAACAATCAAACTCTGTTAGGAATTTCCTAACGCAGGAGAGGTGAGTTCGATAAATCGTTTAAGACTACATGTTTGTCAAGTGTATCTTATTCTCATGATTATGAGACAAACATAAAAGGGTGTCAAACAAAGACAATTTCATCCCCTTTTTCGTACAGTCTTGGTATAGAAGCCTCTGCGAAAGGTTCAAGCGGATGAAATTTCGAGGCATTTAACTAATTAGATGGTATACTTTTCTTTTGTTTAGAAAGAGAAGTGTGTGCTATATGAACTGCCCTAAATGTGGAAGTAGCGAAAAATCAAAAGCTGGATTTGTTAAAGATGTACAACGTTGGCAGTTTTTACATTGCCAACG
>JBJTUB010000037.1:0-12120 GCA_046080465.1 Vampirovibrionales bacterium
TTTCAACTAAGCTCGCTTGCTTTGAAAACAGGAGGGCTTTTTCTCGGAGATCTAAACTGTAAGCCATGGTAATTGTTCCTTTCAATAAAACAGTCACTCTGTATAGTCTACCACGATTCAAAAATATTTCAAAATACTATAGCTTTTCATGTTTTTACCCCGACATTAAAAACTGTAGGCTTGCAATAAGGCTATGTTTCAGGTTAAATAAAAAGTGTTGAAGGTGTTTCTTCAGCAGATGTGTATGAATACAGTCATGCGTCCCCCATCTCCATGATCCATAAGGTTTATAAATTATGAAAAAACAAGGTCATCCTACTGTTTACCGAGTGTTGGCTCGTTGTGCAAACTGCAAATCTGAGTTTTATGTTAACTACAAAAAACCTGAATTAACGGTTGAAATTTGTGCTTCTTGTCACCCTGCCTTTAAAGGCGATACCCGTGGTTTTGTGTTAGATACCGAGGGTCGTGTAGAGAAGTTCAACAAGCGTTTCAAAAAAGCGGCTCAAGCCTAAGCCCTTGCTTGCGTTTTTTGTTGAATCAAGCTAGTTTAAAAAGCAGTCCCCCTTTGTGGAAAGACTGCTTTTTTACTCTAAACTTCAAGGCTGTGCTAGAGTATAATAAGCGTTGCAAAAGGTTAAATTGCTCTGTTCCTTCTCCCTAAGGGAGAAGGTTAGGATGAGGGAAACGTAGGTTACACCTAGGTTGGTGAAATCCCTCACCCCAGCCCTCTCCCTAAGGGAGAGGGGGTAAAGGGGCTTTTGCAGAGTCTTCTATAGTAATCCATTCACCGTTTTATAATTAAATCCTTATTTTTTCGTACTTTTTAAAAGTGCTAGCTTATCGAGACCTTCCTAAATGGGGGCAACGGGGGCGTTAGCCCCCGTCAATAACTTAGGGGGGAGCCTTTGAGAGGTTTTTCACAATGAGGATCTTGCGTAAGAATTGAGATTGTCCCTCCTCACTGTGGGGGCGAACGCCCCGGCCTCTCAACGTTGCCCAAAAGGCAACTTACCACCAAACTGAGACGTTTCGACTATACACTGTCGATTCACTACTATACAAAACCATTGTTCAACCCGTCATCGCAGGCTCGAATGAGCCGTGGAGCCTCTATGTCTTTCTCTGCTTCTAACCTTTTTGAACACGCCCGCCTGTACTTAGCCTTAATGACGGCTCACGGTGTGGCCAAGCTAATTCGTTTACTAGGTAAAGGTACGGCCACCACCTTACCTGGCAGATTAGCACTCAGGCTTCAGCCCCGCCTGTTGCCCATGCTGATGCATTTACCTAAACACGCATCACACGTATCGTCTCCATCACCCGCCCCCCCCTTCAACGAGCCCACCTTGTTGGTAACAGGCACCAACGGTAAAACCACGACGGCCAGTTTATTGGCCACCCTGTTGCAGCCAAAGTATCCTCGTGTATTGCATAACCAGCTAGGAGCCAACATGTTGACGGGGATTGCCACCTGTTATGCCTTGGCTACCTCGGGTTGGCAACCCCGTAAAAACCATGATGCCAGTGTGATTGAGTGCGATGAGGCCTACGTTCGGCATGTCATGCACGGGGCAAACTTTAACGGTATGCTGGTAACAAACTTGTTTCGGGATCAACTCGATCGTTACGGCGAGCTAGATACCACCGCCCGCTTTATTAGCGAGGGCATACCGCATTTGCAGGGTTCGTTGGTACTGAATGCCGACGATCCGCTGGTGACGCAACTTAAACAGCACCACCACGGCGAAACTCTCTTTTTTGGCTTGGATCCTTCCTGTGCGACGGCCTACCCGAGCGAGCATCACGCCGTCCCGTTTCCGCAAGAATTGAGCATCTGCCCCACCTGTAGCGAGCCGTTGGTGTATACGCAACGCTCGTTATCGCACTTGGGGCATTACCGTTGCCCGCACGGGCATTTTGAACGCCCAAACCCGCAGGTAGAAGCCTTAATTTTAGAGCAAACCCCTTTGCAAAGTCGGTTGTTGATAACGGCTTTATCGTTTGTGCCTCAGCCGTTTGAATTAACCGTACCACTGTCTGGGGTGTACAATATTTACAACGTGGTGGGGGCGGTGGCCATGGCCTTAAAGCTGGGCATTCAACCGCATCAATTACAGCAGGCCTTACTGGGGTATCATCCCACCTTTGGCCGAGCCGAACGCTTGTTTGTGCAGGGCAAGCCCGTGACGGTGCTATTAATTAAAAATCCCGCAGGCGCTACCGAGGTGATTCGTTTGGTGGCCAATGATCCTAAGGCTCGGTTGTGTGTGTTATTGAATGATAACGATGCCGATGGGCGAGATGTATCGTGGATATGGGATACCGCCTTTGAGGATCTGCTACAGCACGAGACACTAGCACACAAGCCCTTGTTTGTGGGGGGCAAGCGGTGTCATGATATGGCGAATCGGTTGCGTTATGCGGGGATACCCGCCGAACAGTTGATAGCAGAAAGCCACACCAAACCATTGCTACAACAAGCCTTAACGAGTGTGGCAGAGGATGAAACGCTCTATGTGCTACCCACCTATACGGTACTGCTAGAGCTACGCACCCTTTGGAGTTCATTCAACTAGGAGCTATTTGCAAACAGCCCCTAGTCTGAATTGGTATAGATAGCTGAAAGAATGGACAAAGCCCTGTGTCATAAAAACGTCATAAAGCTTCTCTAAAGTTAAGTTTATGTTTTAAATACACTTTAACATGTGTACTTTTAGCATGCTTTTTTATGTAGTGTGTGTAATGTAGTTATGATAAGGACACTGTAGTTTATGTTCTCATCTTTTTCTCCTGCTATGGGGGGTTCGCCCTCAGGCCTTTGTTAGTGCTACGCCCCGTCAAGAGCTTCGTCAAGGGGTTGAGGCTCCTAAACTATCTGGGCCAGAGGCTTCGGCAAAAATAAAGGCCTTGCTGGGTCAACTGCGATTTGCTAAAAACAACCCAGAGGCCACCGCTACTATCGAAGCTGAAATTGACAAGCTTGCCAATGTGTTTGGGGCTTCCAAGCAAGCCATGCTCGCTTTTTTGAAAAAACCAAAAAAATACTAAGCCGACCTCGTTTTTTAGTAGCTACTCTCTTTTATAGAAACCTTTGCAAAAGATAAAAAAACCTGCGTCATTGCGAGCGTAGCGTGGCAATCCCCCTTGTTGCTACTGGCTTTGGAGATTGCTTCACATGCGTTCGCAATGACAAATACCCCTTTTGCAGAGCTTTCTATAGTTCATCCTTCAGTGACGAGGCCTCTTGTCGCTTGAGGGATGAGAAGTTATTCGTGTGTTATCGTTCTTAGTCTAGTCATCTAAAAGTAAGGATATTAAACCAATGCAAGCATCACCTGTTGTTGCTTCACCGTTTTTAATGAAAAACCCCTCTTTAGTATCACCTCAACTTGTTCCTAGAGAAGGCCATGAGAACAATCCACTGTCTATAGCCCCACTTACAGCTAAACATTCTAAGTTTCCACCTGTTAGGGTATGGCCTCAAATTATTATTGCAAAAGTGAAAGAACTTTTCATGGGTCCTGACACTGGCTACAGCCGTGTGAACTTTTCAAAAATCACTCAAGTGTCTGCACTAGAAGCAATGATCAAGTTTTATACACAAGATATCTCACAACTTAAGTTGTTAGGTAAAGAAATACCCACCAACTTGGCTCGAAATTTAGAAGGGGCTAAAAAGCGAGCTATAGAACTTGGCTACAATCCTGAAGAGCTTTTAAAAAAGCACAATCCGTTGCTAAGCCTAAGTCAGCCAACGGTTGAAGACTTACAAGACTTTAATAATCAAGAGATAGCACGCCAAGCACAAGAGATTCAAAAAAAACGAGATGAATTCCAACGGATGTTTGGCAAAAACGACTAGGCTAGCTTAAACTATTTGCTAACAGAGCCTCGGCAAGTCGGACATCGCTGGCTTGGGTGAGCTTGATGTTGCTAGCCGGGGCGGGTTGAATGCACACCTTGGCTTGTGGTAAACACTGCTCCAACAAGTGGCAATCATCCGTCACGCTGGGGCGAGGGTGAGGGGTGTGCATCGCCCATGTTTGATACCGTTGGTGAGCCTGCCACAAGGCCTGCCACTGAAAGCACTGTGGCGTTTGCACGGCCATCAACTCGTGACGGTCGGCATTGCAGGCGATACTCATCACGGAAGCATCGCCTGCGGGTGGATGAATCCGTTTGATGGTATCACTGCACGGCGTGCCGACGCTCCCCCCGTGAAAGAGAGGCTCCACCGAGGCCGTTAACGTGTGTAACAACTGAATAACGGCCTGTTGTGGCACCACAGGGCGAGCCGCATCATGAATCATCACCCAATCGGTGGGGGGCGTGCTGTTGGTTGCACTCAAACGCTCTAGCTGTTGCAAGGCGTGATACACGGAATCGTAGCGTTCGTTGCCCCCTTCCACCCACGAGATAGGCGTTTGCGTGGCGAGAGGGCTTAGCAACGGGGCGAGTATCTCTGCATACAGGGGTTGCCATGCCTTAGGAGCCACACACACCACGCTACTTAACTGCACGCTGGTTGTTTGTTGAATACTGGCAAGGCACCCCGCTAACGCCCAATACAGACAGGGCTGACCGTGTAATGGGGTGAGTAGTTTGTTCTGTTCGTTCTGGCTAAGAACGTTGGAGTTAGAGGCAGAGGCGGAAGCCTGAAAGCGTGACCCTTGCCCCCCCGCTAACACCACCAAGGCCAAGCGTTTGGGGTTAGGTGATGTGGGGGGTGTCATGGCTGTGGTGTCTCCTGATTTTTAAAATGTTGAAAGGTTTTCTCGGTATGGAAGGCCTGCCATTGCCCTGCCTGCCACCACCCTGCCGAAGGTGAGGGGGTGGGTACAGGATGCGTAGCGTGTACATCGGGGGGGGGATGTTCGGTTTCTCCCACGGCCTGCCACCCCTCGGCAATCAGGCTTGTTTGGTGTTGTTGCCATACGGCGTAGGGAATCAAGGCCACCAAGCCAAAATCTTCGCCTCCGTAAAGCAAGGCTTGCTCGGCGGAAGGAATCAGCCCCTCGGCCTCGGCGTGGCGAAGCTCGGGGTGGGGGCAAAGACGGTCGGCGTAAAGCGTGATGTGGACACGGCTTTGCTGGGCTAGCCGTAAACAGGCATCGGCCAAGCCATCGCTGGTATCCATCATGGCAAGGGCTTGGCTGCCTCCTGCGGGGTGGGTGTGTCGTAAACGAGCCACGGCTTGCCCCGCCTTCAACAAGGGAAGAGGGGTATGAAAGGCTCGCCATGCCTGCGGATACACCGTGGCTAAGTGGGGCTGCTTCAAACAGGCTAAGCCCACGTTGGCCAACCCATGCTGGCCTGCCACGGCCACCACCGAACCTCCCTGCCCTGCTTGACGATGCGGTAAAGCTCGCCCCGTACCAACAGGAGCCACGCCCATCACCGTATGCGAAAGGGTCAGGTGCGGGCTGGCCGTGGTATCGCCCCCCACCACTAAGTTACCCAAGCCCAAGGTATCCAACAACGCTCGTAGGCCTTGATGATAGGCCGTTATCCATGCAGGAGTCACCCACGGTGGCAAGCCCAAGGTACTGAGGATGAGCGTCGGCGTGGCTCCGCAACTGGCAATATCGCTTAGGCTTGCAGCTAAACATCGCCAAGCAATGTGTTTGGCTTCCATGTGTTGCGAATCAAAATGTACGCCTTCGTTAAACAAATCGACGCTATACACCCGCTGTTGAACGTTGCCCCCTAGGCAGAGGGTTTCGTGAAAACAATCGTCATGGGTGGCATAGGGGGGGGTAACACTGTTGCTGGCCGTGTGCCAAACGCTGGCTTCATTAAAAGAGTGGGGCATGGGGTAGGGTGGCTCTTGGTGGAATAACAACTTGAAATAAAACGATGCTTATTGTATTATTCAGTGTAACCAAGAGATACGTTCCTGTCTATGCTAAAGGTGTTTTATTTATGATTTCTCTGGCTGCTCCAGCACACGCATCCTTTTCTACCACCGTCAAGCAATCGTTGGCACTGTACGGTATGCTTTGTTCTCAATTACCACAACAACCCGATTTAAGCGCGGTGCAAACGGCTCAGCCCTGCTCGGAAACCTGGCCACTGGTGGTCACGCAACTGGTAACGCAACGCCGACAATTACTGGGCTTTTGGGTGAGTGATGGTCATCATCAAACCTTTTGCCAAACTAACATTCCTGAAGTGTTAGATAAAGTGTTGGAACTAGGCGAAGGGGCGATTATCCATTTAAAAAATGCTCAAGCCGTCTTTTTGTTAGAGCAAAAATGCTATGGTTTGGAAATGGATGCCATTCTCACGTTAAAAGAGTTTGATGCCGAGGTAGAACAACAGACCAAGCTTCAAAAGAAGAAAATGAAACGCGTCCAGCATCAGTTGCGTTCCGAAGGCTGGTTGGATGAACCTAAGCCCACCGCTGAACCTTCCGCTGAATCCTCTACGGATACAGTATCTTAACTGTTTTTATGCTAACACCCATTTACTTTTTTGGCACCTTTAACCCTGTTCACAACGGGCATGTTGAACTTATTAAACGTGTTATAGAGCAAAGCCAGCATCCTGCCTGCGTAATACCTAGTAGCCTGCCCCCCAACAAGCAGGGCGAGGCCTTGTTACCTTTTGATCAACGTTACGCCCTATGGCAAGCTATGCTCAAGGAACATCCAACCCTTAACGAGACAGTCACACTCAACTCTATTGAGGCTACGCTTTACCAAAAACGTCAACAACCCAACTATACCGTCCATACCCTCGAATCGCTTGCGGGCAAACCGCTTGATAAGTTGCCCCCTCACAGCCTTCATTTTTTGATGGGCGAAGATACCCTGTACACCTTGCCTACGTGGAGGGAGGCGAAAAAGCTTGTTCAGGCGTGTACGTTTTGGGTTTACCTACGAGGAGAAAAAGACCCTGCCAAACTGGAAGCGTTAACTCAAACCTTTGGCGAGACGCTTAACCTACAGTGGCTTACAGAGGTGCCGTTGCAACCTGTTTCTGCTACGGCGTTACGAGACGCCCTCGCACAGCTAAACACCCCCACTGTCTCGGAAGCGTTGAAACACACGGCTCAAGCCTTGCTAGATACATGGTTGCCTAAAAACGTCCAAACTCTGTGGAAGAGCTTTAGATAGTGTCGTCACGAAGTCAAGAATGGAGGAAGTTCAAGGAAAAACAAACGGCTTTTAAGGCGTGTACATAGAAGTACAGTGCGAAAAAACGGATTGTTTTGACACAGAAGTTACCCATTATGGGCATTGTGACGACACTATCTAAGAGCAACGTTGTTTAAAGGCAATGACATTATCCAGTAATTTATCTTCAATACGAGGCGTGGCATCGTTTTTAGGCGGATAAATGGTGGCCATGGCCTGCGTGTACGCTTGGTGAGCTACTTCTAACAACAGGCGATACCCTTGTTTAAGTAGGGTTTGCAAGGCCTCATGCAGCTGATCGGCTCGTTGGGCTTGTTGTTCTGCTGAAAGGCTAGGCCAACACGAGGGCAACTGCGGCTGATGCGACCATAGGGTGGATTCTCCGCTAGGGGTGGCGGGAACCTTGCTCGGTAGATCTAACCACTGCTGAGCCATGGCCGACAGCCACAAACTTTCGCCTGCTAACGGGAGCAGGGTCTCAATCAAGGTGGGTTGCAACACGGCAACACTGGCCACCGCTCTAGGGAAAAACCACGCATGCCCCACCACATCCACACGAATGGCGGTTTCAATCGGCTGAGCCCAGCCTGCAAACGAGGCTCCACCCTTCGGATACGCTTGAGGCGTGTCAATCACCGCTCCCATGCCACCGTAAATGGCGAGTTCATTTAAACTATGGGTAAAGCAGGTTTCTAGCCACCGTGGGGCAGGCAGAATCCCTTCATCAAACCAAGCCACAAAAGGCGTTTGGCACTGGGTGCTTAGGTGTAATTTGTTCCAAAGCGTGGCCTTGGTTTGCGTATGCCAGTGGATGTTGTTTAAAAACCATGCAGGCAAGTGGCTTTGTTGTAAATTGGTTTGAATGGCCTCGGGGGCTTCCTTCGTTAAAATATGGATTTCTTTGGGCAGGAGAGTTTGTTGCCACAAACACGTTAGTTGGGGTAACAGATGCTCGGTGCTTTGTAGGGCCGTTAACACACAGGCTACCCCCGTGGTTAGTTGCGTGGGTTCGGGGTGAGTGTGTGCGATGCCTTCGGCGTGCCAAGGGTCGGCCTCCAGCAGGGAGGCATCAAGGTAAGTGTGCTTGTAGGGGCAGAGTCCCCACAGGGCTTCGGCAATGCAGGGGGTCATGGCCTCGGCATCAATCAACACCAAGCAGGGGGGTTCAAGCTGTTGGGTTAACAGGGGGGTCAGGGTTTCGTGAATCTCGTGCCATTGCTGTAACACCTCGGCCACGCTGCTAGGTAAAGCAATACGACACACCACATTCAAGCCATCCATCCACGCAGGCTGGGGGCGATGACTGAGCCATACGATAGGCGTGCTTTGTAACAACCAACTTGCTAGCAGGCTGGGCTGATTCGCCACGGCTCCGCCAAAGGTGAGCAAGTGCGGGTTGGCTAAACGACTATAAAAACTGTAAAACGCCGATTGATGTTGAGCAGGGGTAGGCAGGGCAACATAGCTTTCGGGCGATCCGTGGCGTAGGGTATGTTCGATGTGTTCCGTCAGGGGGGCTAGTTCTTCGGGGGCGGGTGGGGTTAGCGGAGACAGTAGTTGATAGTGGGTGGGGGTCAGGCCGTACAACACGCAGGCCGTGGCTTCGCTGGGGCTGGCCAGTACCTCTTGCCAGTAGGCACGATGTTCGTGCAGGTGCATGGTTTGTAGCCCTTCGCTACGAATACTGTGCAGAGGTAAGAGCTGTTGCAAACTTGCAGGCGTGTTAGCTATCATCGGTGGATTCTCTTTCTCTCTATCTCTATCTTATGTTTTTATATAGTGGAATTACTATCTTTCCGTACATTCCTAAGTTCCTCGTTTTGCATTGCCCTACGGGCAATCTTGAGAGGCCGTTCCTCCCTCCCCCCTAGAGTTATTAACGGGGGCTAACGCCCCCGTTACCCCCCACTTGAGCTTAGTGAACAAAAGTGTTCTTAAAAATAAAACTTTAACGATAGAATCTGTTTCAAAAGTTCATGCAGGTGTGCAATATTAGGCGGCGGTGCTGACTTGGCTTAGTACTTGTTGCATCATTTTAGCGTGTAAACGGTGAAGCACTTCAACCTCCATCGAACTTAGTTCGCACACACCGCCATCCAAGGGAACGATGGCCACGCTGTGTTGTACCATGGGGGTGCTGGGCTGGCTGGTGTAGGTTAGGGTGGTAAGTGGGTTCATGGTGTTGGGTTTCTTTCTCGTTCATCGCTTGGCCTCTGATGTTTTTATTATGCGATGAGTCGAGCATCTTTCCATCATACATCTGAAGTACACCCTAGGATGCATCTTTTGCAGAGGCTTTTATAAAAGGGCACGAAACGTTTTTGTTGATTTTTCGTGACCTCTATAGGTTACGTCGTGTTAGTTTTATGAACCGTTTATTAAAGATAGTGAAGTCCTAATACTATACCATGAACATCTTTGCAATCATGCGAAACAATACAGGACAAATAGTACGTCACATTATAAACAAAGTTAAAAACCCCCAAACAGGAATTCACGGAGATCATTCTGTGTGTTCTCAACTACAAGTTCAACCTTCTTTAACGGAGAGTCTCCTAAAAGCAGGGGCTGCCTTCCTTAAGGAAGCGGAGAAATTGAACGTATCGGCATAAGCACTAGATCTGAAAAGCTCTAAAAAAAGCAAAAGAGGGATTCATTTACAAAAGAGATGAACCCTCTTTTGGCTTACCAAAAACACAAGCTTTTTCCGCAATCTCCATTCTTGATTTTTTTAACTAGGCAAGAGACCCCTTTCTATGCTATAATCAATTATCGTTGTAGTAATCCATTTTTCTTTGTTGTTTACTGTGATACCCCCACCTCGTGCCAAGCAAGGAAGACCCTCTCCATGATGCCTATCGTGACACTTGCTCATCGTTTTGTTCAGCTGTTTTTAAAGCGGACGCATCGCAGTATGGTCAAGCCATTGCGAACCCTATTACAACAACGCCGAAACAACGTTTCCATCTCCAGTATTCACTTAGGGTTAGTGGGCTTATTGTCGTTGATGTGGTTGCTACTGGTAACACTGCAACCTTTGGGTGCTTTGCGAGCCGTGGGTGCAGAAAATGAGCGGTTGGTCTTTTTTACATCCTCATGGTGTGCGAGTTGCAATGTGGTACTACCCGATGTCAAGCAGGTGGCCAACAGTTTAGGGATTAGCCTCGTAGAAATTGATGTGGAATCGCCCACAGCACAGGCCGCCGCCAAACAGTTTGGCCTAACCTTGCCTAAGCGAGGCCTACCCCAAGCCTTTTACATTCAACACACCCAAAGCAGTTTGGTGCTGGATGGCACTCAATTTTCAGTAACGGATGCCCCAAAAGTCAAGCCCAGTCTGTTTAGCAAGTTGTTCCAACTGCGTAACCCATAGCGACAAGGCTAACCCTGTGGTGGTAAGGCTTTTAGTAGCTGAAGCAAAGCCGCCTGTTGCTGAACATCACAAGCGGGTAACGGAATCTGCACGGTGATGTACAAATCTTGTCGATTCTCTGGAGCCTCAGGCGATGGAAGCCCTTGCCCCTTCAAACGAACGACTTGCCCCACCTGCACCCCCGCTGGTAGAGTCCACACAATTGGTTCGCCCCCGTGCGGTGGTTGAAGGGTGAGTTCGCCACCGAACAATGCTTGCTCTAAACGAAGCGTCACACTGGCGGTAGTTCGGTCGGCTTCTTGAGTCAATTGATGCAGCAGTGCCACCGAAGCCTCGCTTGTGGTTTTAACGTCTGACGCAGTAGCTACCTTCGACGGTCGAGGAGTCGAGGGGGGGGGCGTTCGCCTTTTAGGTGGCAGTAATCCAAGCTCTAGGGGTGATTCTAGCCCGTGTAAGGTAACGGCTATTTTGGCCACCGCCTCGTCATTGTTTAAGCGTAACGAAGCAGCCTCATCGGTTTCCAACGTGGGTACAGTTAGCTCTAGCGTGGTAGACTCTAGGTGCGATAAAGGCAAGCCCGTCCCCGCATCCACAAAGGATATTTCCAGCACATAGGTTTGAGGGGTATGGAAGTTGGCCTCTTTAAGCGACACCTGCCCCAGCCAACGCTCATTGGTTTTAGTAACAGAAATGCAATGCTTACGCCGACCGAGCCGTTGCCACCAATGCACCAAAGGACGACACTGCAACGGCGTACTGCTGATGGGGGCGTTAGTGGTCTCGCTTTGGGGCAACGGTTCGTTAGAAGGCTGAGGAGCAGGCGTGGCTCCTTCAGGTGATTCTGATACGGCACGGGCAGGCGACACCGTGGTGCTGGCAGGGGCAGGGGCAGGGGTAGCCGTAGCCGTGACACTGGCTTTAGAGGAGGAAGGCACAACAGGGGGAACTGGCTCAGGGGGGAGCATGGCATCTAGGTTTTCCGCCACATGATGCGCATGTTTTTTACCCGATTGCCGAACATGTTTCGCCATCGTTTTAAGAAGTATGCGTAGTTTTGCGTTGGTACTGTAGCGTTTTTCGGGGGTATCCAGCTGTTGGTAGGCATCACACACGACTTTAAATACCGTAGCGGCGGTTTCTTTCTCGTTGGGGTGGGTGTGGGTATCGGGATGATACTGCTTGACCAAGGTGCGATAAGCCTCTTTAATCAAAGGCTCTTCGCTAAATAGCGGAATCCCTAGAACACCGTAAGGATGCTGCGATTGAAGGTTCGGTTCAAAACGATGAGGCGTATTTTTTTTAGCAAGCATGTCGCAAAGGCTTCCTCATATCCACAACAAAAGAGGCTCTATCGTTATATCGATACCCGCTACCGAGAATCCACACGAAGCTCCATTGAATAGATGATGTATAGAAGACTCTGCAAAGGGGTTTGTCGAGGCTTCTAAGTTCCTCGTTTTGTGTCGTCTTTCAGACGACTTTGAGAGGCCGTTCCTCCCTCTCAAACTCTCCCCCCTTCAGTATTTATAGGGGCTTCGCCCCTATAAACCCCATGTTTTAGTTTTTTACGCTTCTAGCGTTCTGTGTTTCATTGCGAGGGCGAAC
>JBJTUB010000038.1:0-2185 GCA_046080465.1 Vampirovibrionales bacterium
TTACTCGGCCCTTACAAGCTCTGCGACTTTGTTTCAGCTTAGTTAGAGTATCGTAAACACATTTCTGTGTCAACCCCCTCTTTTCTGAGCCGCTTTCTCTAAAAAGAATTAAAGAAAAAACAAAAACACACTCGAAAAAAACTATCTCCTAGCCTCGGAAAGCAGTGAACACCACTTCCTCGACCGTGAATACATAATGCTAGAAACACACCCCACTGTCAACAACCAATTTCGACAAATCCATGACAAACAAAAAAATTACAGAGATTACGAAATAAGCTACGAAATGAGGGCGTTTTAGAGACCCTAGCCGAAAAAGGGTGCTTTTTTGAACCGTCTACACCAAGCGCTTTTGTACTTGGTTAAACATCAACTCTACAGGGGTTTCACGGCCAAAGATAGACACCACCGCACGTAATTTTTCTTTCTCGGGCATGACCTCGGTAATCGTGCCTTCAAAGTCGGTAAACGGCCCAGAGATAATTTGAATATGATCATCCACATGCAAATCAACTTCAATTTTGGCAACAACATTGGTAGAAGCATGACCTAGAATACGCTTAATCTCACTTTCACGTGCAGGAATCGGTTTCTTCTCGCCACCCACAAACTTCGTCACCCCAGGGGTGTAGCGTACGCAGTACCACGAATCATCATCCATCATCATTTCAACTAGCACATAGCCAGGGAAGAGATGCTCTTCTTTCTCGATGCGTTTGCCATCTTTAATTTTGGTTACGGGTTTTTGTGGCACTTCTACTCGAAAGATTTTATGCCCCATGCCCATCGATTCAATACGTCGATCGAGGTTGAACTTAACCTTATTTTCGTGGCCACTGTAGGTGTGAATAATATACCACTTACGTTTGAGTGGCTTATCTACCACGGCGGTACCTTCGGCCAGCTCTTCGGCTTGATAGGTTTTACCGCTTTGGCTGGCTCGCTTTTTAGCGGCCACAGCCGCAGGAGCGTCTATGGAAGAGGAGGTCTCTTCGTCTAAAATTTCAAGGTGTTCTTCAGGGAAGAACGCTTCATTATCAGAATCTACGAGCATCATGTTTTAGAACCTTTTTAGTAACTTTTTTTAATAACATTTATAGAAGTCTCTGCAAAAGCTCCCATCGGCGAACCTTCTGTGTCAACTCAAGCCGTTTATCGGTTATGTACTTCCGTGTACACGCCCTCTAAGCCGTTTTCGTTTCCTTGAAATTTCATCCGCTTGAACCTTTTGCAGAGGCTTCTATAGAAGGAATAGACGAGGAAAACGCAGGCTACAGCTAGGTTGGTGAAATCCCTCACCCCAGCCCTCTCCCTAAGGGAGAGGGAGTAATAGAACTTTCTATAGAAGACTCTGCGAAAGGTTCAAGCGGATGAAATTTCAAGGAAACGAAAACGGCTTAGAGGGCGTGTACACGGAAGTACATAACCGATAAACGGCTTGAGTTGACACAGAAAGTTCGCCGATGGGGGCTTTTGCAGAGGTTTCTATAGCGTACGTTATCAGTTCAACATCCCTATTAAACATCCCTGCCCATGCTTCCTAACTTGCCCGCCTCTTTGCCTTACCCCTTACAGCCCACCGCCGATGGTAGCCTGACACTCCACCACAACGAGACTCAACAAGCCTACCACAACCAAGCGGGGGCGTGGAGCGAATCGTATGCTCATTATGTAAACCATAGCTTGTTTAGTGCTTTATTAACAACACAAAAGGCCTTCACCTTGCTGGATCCTTCCTTTGGGTTGGGCTACAACAGTTTTAGCTTTGTGCAAGCCGTGTGGGAATGGTTGCATCAGCCAGACACCCCGAGCTTTACTACGCCGTTACGGTTGAACATCATCGCCTTTGAGTTAGATGCCAGTTTAGCCCCCCTTTGGCCGATGATGTTGAATCAACCCTGCTATACAAACCTACCCCCAGAGTTCAAGTGCAGCTTAGAACATAATATATATTATCAGACTATAAACGCCCCTTCAACCCCCATTCAGTTAAACACCCCCAAAGCCACGCTAGAACTATCTTTCAGCGTGTTTATAGGCGATTCAAACCAGCTACTCGCAGCGTGTCTGAAAGAGGGACGCTTGCACAAGGGAAGCGTAGATGCCCTGTTTTACGATATGTTTAGCCCACAGGCGGTGCCAGAACTATGGTGTAGCGATGTGTTTGCTTCGTATCATGCCGTGC
>JBJTUB010000039.1:0-10157 GCA_046080465.1 Vampirovibrionales bacterium
CATTCCGTTGGTTTGTGGACGGTAGGGACGGGTTAAACGGTGTTCAATGCCCCGTTCTCTGCACACTACGTCAAACGGATGCTCGCCAGAAGGCTTGTCATGAGGTTTATTCTTTTTACTGACGGCTCCACGGTCGGTGAATTCACTGCCATTGTCGGTTAAAATGGTGTGGACGTAAGGAAAGCTTTCCAAAAAACGCAACAGGCACTCACGAACCGTTGTGGCTTTTTTTGTGTCAATCACCTCGACATACACAAAGCGCGTTTGCCGTTCAATGGCAACAAATACATACTGTTTTTCACCTTGAAGTGGGGTTAGTTCTTTGAGATCGATAGGCACAAAACCAAAGGGAGTGTCTTCAAAGGCTTGGTGTTTTTCTTTGTCTTTAGGGACGTTCGGGTGGGTGGAAACACCGTGGCGTTTGAGGCATCGGTAAATGGCACTGCGTGAAAGTGTGGGATTGACGCAACGTTTCATGACTTCAAGAATGTCATTCAAGCCGAGTGCACAATCGTTTCTCAGCCCAAGAATCAAGGTTTCTTCTTGAGGAGAGGTGCTTTGTCCCAGTTGGTGTCTTGTATGCGATTTATCTTCAGTCGAGTTCCTACTTTTCCATTTGCGAATGGTACTTTCCGAGACGGCGAAGCGTTGAGCGAGTTCTGCGACGGTGTTGTTACTTTGTTGAATCTCGGCTCGAATGGCAGGGGTGGTCCGTGCCTTGGCGTGTAGTTTAATGTGCATGGTGCCCTCGTTCTGAAAGATAGTGAAGTCCTAATACTCTACCATGAACATCTTTGTAATCATGCGAAACAATACACCTAAGGGAGAGGGCTGGGGTGAGGGAGGCCATTCGCCACCGCAATGAAAGCCGTTCAGCTTGTGCAATGAGGAGCGAAAAATTGCCCAGCCGCCGCCTAGCCCATGAGACCCGCTAAAGCTTGCTGTTGTTGAGGGTTCACCCCAGCCGTCGCCGCTTGCACCAGTTGGAGCTGCTGAACAAGGCGTGGTGGAAGCTGGCTACCGTTAGCCGTCAACGATTTAATAGCCGTTAGAACTTGGTTTAGCCCCTTCACGGCAGTCGGATCGGTAGGATTTATACGATATCGCTGAATCAGGCTATCGTTAATTTCCGCCACAATGTTAGCCGCTTGCTCATTCATCACTCCTCCAAGCATGGGAATCCCCTGAGCATTACTGGCAACTGTCTGATTCGTATTAAATCCATTGGCCAACACCTGCTGACCCAAGTTTTGACTGGCCGAACTGGCGTTTAACAGGCAAGCGAGTCCGGTATCCATACCCGCTTGCCCAGCTTGAAATTGTCCTAAAGGTGCGGCTGGTGCCATTCCTTGAGGCATCGCTGGTGTCATTCCTTGAGACATCATCGGCGAAACCCCTTGAGGCATTGCTGGTGCCATTCCTTGAGGCATCATTTGAGAAACCCCTTGAGGCATTGCTGGTGTCATTCCTTGAGGCATCACTGGCATACTCCCAATTTGTGTTCCAATATTCAATAAGGCAGCAAGATCAGGGGTTAGCCCAGCCGTACCACTATTAAATTGACCCGTCATCAGGTTCATACCATTCGGCTGAAACACAGCATTCATATCCAAGCCATTTAAGGCGCCTGTACTCCCCTGTGCCATACTCATCATGCTCATTTGCATCATGGCCATTTGTTGCTGCATTTGCATCATTTGTTGTTGCATTTGCATCATGGGGTTAAACCCAAACTGGGGTACCGCCCCTTGAGAAGGCTGTGTTAAGAATCCAGAGGTAGGTAGGCTGGTTTGTTGTGGCTGACCATCAAAGCGAGGTCCTACAGCGGGTACGGGAGTAATGGCAGGCATTAGGTTGGTAAATGGAGAGATCATGGGGCAAACCATTCTTTCTACAGGGTAGGTGAGAGGCAGGTAATAAATAGTATGGAGGCTTTACACACAGTCAAACAAAGTGGTTAGATAAATAAACACCCGCTACCCCAAAAAATTGCCCCCAACAATTAAAGTACTCTGTAATACCAATTAAAAACTTAAATAGCGACTCCCTACGCTTGTCACTTTGTGTCACCTGCGGTGACGTAGAGAGGCAACTTACCACCAAGAAGTAAGAAAGAAGCGGTTTAAAACTAGTTGCAAACAACCCCTACTGGTATGAGTGACGTATTTTTAGGCGATTTGCTGGAATCGCTCCACCGTTTTCGGTACTCATTGTGCTATACTAACAACTATGATGATTCGTTTACCTTGGTTTTCGTCGGCTTCTAAAGAGCCGTCGCTTAATTTAAAACAACTTTTTACCAATTTTCCTGCCGCCTTGATTGTGTTTGATATCAAGGGGAATCTGTTGCTCATCAATCAGTGGGCCAGTACCTTGTTGCATGTATCATCGCAAACCGGGACGTATAAACGATTGGTGGATCTACCTTATTACTTGAACCCATTGAAGGAAGCTCTTTCGCCGTGGCTACAGCCCAATTCGTTGTCGCCAGAAATAACCGTACGCAAAGAGCTGAGTTTACAACTACCAGAGCAAACGGAACCCACGCTGATAGGGTATTCTATTCGTGAAGAACAGATAGATGCGTATGGCAAAGTGCGGGTCTTGGTTTTTGCCGATATTAGCCAATTTAGGGCGAGTGAAACCGCCTTGCAACAACGTCATTTAGAAGCATACCAGTCTCGTAAAATTACGGCTTTAAATACCTTGATTAGTCAATTACACCGTGAGCTACACAATCCGTTTTTAACCTTATCGTTAGATGCAGAATTGTTAAAGCTTTCTTTGGGTAAACTGTCTATAGAGGATGAGCGATATAGCCTACTGCATCATCGTATTGACCGTATTCAGCAATCGACTGAGCGAGCCATGACCTTGGTGAATAAGCTACTGCACTACAGCAAGCCTATTGTGTTGGAATGCAGCAAGGTGGATATTGATTACTTTTTACAGGGGCTGGTGATGGAATGGAAGCATGGTAGCCAGTTGCCAGAATGGGTGTCACTTTACTACGAGCCACCGCTGCAAACGTACTATGTGCATATGGATACGGCACACATTCGGCGAGTGCTGGAGGCGTTGTTTATGAACGCCTTGGAAGCCGTCAACGAGACAGGACACTTGCAGTTGACGGTACGGGTAGAGGCGGTGCCGCAACCGCAGGAGACTCTAGCCCCAGCTTGGAATAATCCTCAGGGGTACGTTCGTGTGAGTGTGACGGATAACGGCAAAGGCATTTACCCTGAACATTTAGAGCGTTTACTGGAACCCTTTTTTACCACCAAGCAAAGTAAATCGGTTGGCTTAGGCTTGTGCCATGTGTATAAAACCATTGAGAAACATGGAGGGCATTTGAGCTATACATCAACTGTAGGAAAAGGCTCAACGTTTGGCTTTACATTACCGATAGCCACAAAAGCAACCGCCACGTAACTGTCGCCGGCCATAAGTTTAGACGTTTATCATACGATGCAAGAAAGTATGTGTAGAATGAATACCCCGTTAGAGCCTTTTGTTGAAGCTGTTTCACACCCAGAGGCACCCCCTGATTTAAAACGTGTTTTGTGGGTTGAGCCAGACTCTTATGTGCGTGAAAGTTTAAATGAGTTTATCCATAATTTTTGCAATACCCAACAACTACAGTTACGATGGTACAGTGTCGGTAGCCTAGAAGAAGCGTGGCAAGTGGCTTCTCAGTTACAGCACCCCATTGATGTGGTGTTGATAGAGCCTGATTTTGCGTTAGAGTTTTTGCAACCGTGGCTTCAGGCGCTACGTGAACGGTATCCCGAGTTGCGAGTAGCCTTGTTTACTCAGCGTTCGGTGGATGATTATTTAACGGTGTGTAACCAGCTGGCCATTCCTCATGTATTGTTAAAAAGTATCCCCTTCTCGTTTCAAGAGTTTCAAGCAGCCTTAAAACGCTTATGTTTGCCCGAAACGACCCTTGCGATTGAACAGCTTTTACCAGAGCCTATTTCGGAATCGATAGAGTTTACTATTGAAAATACCGACGATATTATGCTGGTGTTTTCATCATTAAACGAGTTACTTCAGCATCGTTTAAGCTGTGAGGTTGCCGCAGAAGTGTGTACCCCTCTTTTGGAAGGGTTAACCAATTCGGTGTATCACGCCATTAAAGCCGATGCTGGAGAGGATAAATACTTAAAAGGTTCGGTGATTGACAAGCTAGAAGACGCCGAAACCGTGCAGGTTACATTTATGGAAACCGAGAATTATGTGGCTGTCACGATTCGGGATCAAGGGGGAAGCCTTGAGTTAAACCAAGTGATGTACTTATTGGCTCGGAATATTAGTGGTGAAGGTATTTTTGATGAAACAGGGCGTGGCTTGTTTTTGATGTATACGCTGATGGATGCGTTTTTTATAACAGTAGTGCCACAGCAACAAACTCACGTGACTTTGGTTAAAAATAAAAATCGTAGTTTAGAGATTCCAAGTACGGCTAGCCCGTATGATGTGACTTTGCCAAATAGACCGATTACCTTTTATCAGGTGTAGAAGGGTGTTTGCAACTAGTTTTAAACCGCCTATTCCTAAGCTCCTCGTCTTCGTGTCGTCTTACAGACGACTTTGAGAGGCCGTTCCTCCCTCTCAAACTCTCCCCCCTAGATTTATAGTATTTTGAAATATTTTTGAATCGTAGTAGACTGTACAGATGAGATACGTTTAGGGCTAGCCTTCTACGAGGCCATTCAACACTTCTTTGGAAAAGAGTCGTAAATTATTTAAAATACTATATTAATGGGGGGCTAACGCCCCCATTGCCCCCCCAAAAAAGAAACAGTTTCTTACGCTCTTTAAACTGAGAGTTGGTATCAGTAAATACGTCATTGCGAGCCGTTAGGCGTGGCAATCCCCCGAACAGAAGCGATAAGGCTAAGGAGATTGCTTCACGACGTTCGCAATGACGAACGTTTTTAATGAAGAAGGGGGTAGGAATGCAACATCGGCTCGCCCTTGGACGCAGCCAACATTCATCCACCCCCCTCAGTGCATGCCCGAAGGGGCTTAGGCTTCTAGCTCTTTTTGAAGGCCACCGCCACCGCCGCCACGTTTACGAGACGGAACCGCCGAGCCACCGTTGACATTGACGCTGGGTAAGCCTGTTTTACCGCCTAGGCTGGCACTTACTTCCGCTTCAAACTCGGCCAACGGAGCCGTGCCTGTTTTCACAAACTCAAACGTGGGTTTGGCAGCAGGCTTGCCCTCTTCAGGTTCGGGGGCGGGTACTAAGCGAGCTTCGATAATATCGCCTTCCACAAACTCGGCATTCAGCAAGCTTTCGCACAACGGATCTTCCACCTTGCGTTGTAACACTCGGCGTAGGGGTCTGGCACCAAAGGTAGGGTTGTAGCCTTCTTTAGCAAGCTCGTCTTTCACTTCATCGGTTAATACCAAACGAAGCTTTTTGATGGTTAAACGCTTGTAGAGATCCTTCATCATGACATCCACAATCAAGCGGATTTCCTCTTTCTTGAGTGGTTGGAAAATAATGATATCATCCAATCGGTTCAGGAACTCGGGACGGAAGACCCCTTTCAAGGCTTCGTTTACTTTATCCTTAATTTTATCGTAACGTGCGGCTTGCTCTTGCTCGTCACTCATGGAGGAAAAGCCTAAGCTACTGGGGTTTTCAATCCCTTGAGTCCCAACGTTACTCGTCATGATAATAATGGTGTTTTTAAAATCGACGGTACGCCCTTTGGAATCGGACAGACGGCCATCATCCAAAATCTGCAACATGATGTTGAATACATCGGGGTGTGCTTTTTCAACTTCATCAAACAGAATGACACTATAGGGTTTACGGCGAACCGCTTCCGTAAGTTGGCCACCATCATTAAAGCCTACATACCCAGGAGGTGCCCCAATCAATTTAGAAACGGTATGACGCTCCATAAACTCCGACATATCTAAACGAATCATATGATCTTCAGAGCCAAAGTAGTATTCCGCCAACGATTTGGTTAGCTCGGTTTTACCCACCCCTGTGGGGCCACAGAAAATAAAGGAGCCAATCGGACGACTCGGGTTCTTGAGGCCCACTCTCGCACGGCGAATGGCTTTGGAGATAGCAACTACGGCATCGTGCTGGCCAATGACCTTGTTGTGCAAGGTATCTTCCATTTTTAGCAACTTGGCACTTTCTGTTTCGGTAAGTTTGGCCACAGGCACCCCCGTCCATAGGCTAACGATGTGGGCAATATCTTCTTCCGTCACTAAAATACTTTTGGGGTCAATCGTTTTTTTATGGGCATCGGCAATATCACGCAATTGCTCACGCAAGGTGGCTTCTTGCTCACGCAGTTCCGTCGCACGGTCAAACTCTTGGTTACGAATGCACTGCTCTTTTTCCTTCACCAAGGCCTTAACTTGCTTATCCAGCTCTTTGCCTTCAGGGGGCAAGGAGGAATGCTTTAATCGTACCCGTGACGAGGCTTCATCCATTAAATCAATGGCTTTATCAGGCAAGAAGCGATCGGCAATGTAGCGATCCGATAAAGTAACGGCCGCCTCAATGGCTTTATCCGTAATGGTTAGCTGGTGATGCTCTTCGTACTTTTCACGCAGGCCCGTGATGATTTCAATGGCATCATTCACGTTTGGCTGATCCACAAAGACGGGCTGAAAACGCCGCTCTAAGGCCGAATCTTTTTCGATATGCTTGCGGTACTCGTTGATGGTGGTCGCACCAATCACTTGTAACTCTCCCCGAGAAAGCGAGGGCTTGAGGATGTTGGCCGCATCAATGGCCCCTTCGGCTGCCCCAGCTCCAATCAGGGTGTGCATCTCATCAATCACCAAAATAATATTGCCGTTCTGACGAATTTCATCCATCACTTTTTTCAAGCGTTCTTCAAATTCGCCCCGATACTTCGTACCCGCAACCAGCAAGCCCATATCCAGCTGAACAATCTTTTTATCCCGTAGAATATCTGGCACATCTTCGTTAATAATACGTTGAGCCAAGCCTTCGGCAATGGCGGTTTTACCGACCCCAGGCTCGCCAATTAATACGGGGTTGTTTTTAGAGCGACGACCCAAGATTTGCACCACTCGTTCGATTTCGGTTTCACGGCCAACCACAGGGTCTAAGCGTTTTTCAGCAGCGGCGAGGGTGAGATCTTGCGAAAACTCGTCGAGTGTGGGGGTTTTTTGCTTACCGCCACTCGCCCCAGCACCAACGGCGGGGGAACCACTGCCACTGCTGCTACTGGAGCTACCACTGCTTGAACCTGAACTCCCGCCACGGGTTTCGCCCAACATACGAATGACGTTAGAGCGAACCTTGCCTAAATCAACGCCCAAGTTTTCAAGCACACGAGCCGCCACGCCCTCGCCTTCACGAATAAGCCCCAGCAATAGATGTTCGGTACCAATGTAGTTATGGCCTAACTGGCGTGCTTCATCCCAGCTGAGTTCTAGCACACGCTTGGCTCGGGGGGTAAAGGGAATCTCAACAGCGACAAAGCCACTGCCTTTACCAATAATTTTTTCAACTTCAGAGCGAGCTTCTTTTAGGTTGATGCCCATCCCCTTTAGGGTTTTGGCGGCAATGCCTGTGCCTTCGCCAATGAGACCTAGTAATATTTGTTCGGTGCCAACAAAGTTATGCCCCAAACGCCGTGCTTCTTCTTGGGCAAGCATAATTACTTTAATGGCTTTTTCTGTAAAGCGTTCAAACATCATCGGCGTGGCTTCCTTAGGAACCCCCATGGCTTATCAATTCGTTAGAGCCATGGATAAAACTATAGACAGTAAACTTGAATATAATTAAGTTTAACGAGTACGTGTAACTCTACAAAAACAAATAGAGGTTACAGAAATTGCTTTAGGTGAGTTAATATTAAAGTAACTACAAACAACTCTAAACACTATTTAAGGGCGACATCGCAAGGGAGCTATAAACATAATACATACTATCTCGCATGATAGAAAATACACTGTAAATTAGTTTAGCATAGATGGAGTCACTTTGGCACGGCTTTCTCTGTGTTTTTACAATAAAGAAAAAAATGAGGGTGTTAACTAGGGGCTGTTTGCAAACAGTTTTAAACCGATTCTTTCTTACTTCTTGGCGATAAGTTGCCCTAACGGGCAACGTTGAGAAGCCGTTCCTCCCTCTCAACACTCTCCCCCCTGAGTTATTCTAGGGGCTTCGCCCCTAGAATAACCCTGTTTTTATTAGTAATTCTACTGACTTTTAACAACTTAACAAGAGTTCGCCTAGGTTTAGACGACTTTTTTTTAAAACAGCTTTTAGTTAACACTCTCAAAAAACAAACTCTATTGCTCTTAATATATCTTTGTCATAAAATAAAGATATTGACTTGCGTTTTGTTCACTGTTCCACCCACCTTTTATAAAAGTAGCAACGGTATGATGCAGCCTCTTTCACCCACGGCCTTAGGGCGGGGTTTATTAATGAATAAAGCCCTACCGCCGCCCGCAACGCTTGCCTTTGCTGGGTCTCCAGAAGTACCAGCACGAACGGCGACCACCATGGTAGAACCCAGCGAAGCAGAGACCCTTACCCCACCACTAGGAAGCACCTTAGCCGACCATAAAAAACGCCTCGCCAGCGTGACGGCTCCTGCTGGGTTTCAGGCACGCTACACCAATAACTCAACCTTCCCTATTTTAGATACCATTAGTTTAAGTATTAAAAACCTACAACAAGATACCTCATGGACAACGTGGCTGTTGGGGGCGACCTCGTTTTCGTTGGCATTGCTGGCCATGCAATTGCCCCATACCCGTATTGAACATATTTTAATGGCTCAAGCCAATGACGCTTACGCACAAAGCAATATCCGAAAAACGGTTGAATATTTAACCATTCTGCTAGAAAAAGGGACGGGGTTGCCTCTGCCCTTAACGTGGGCGAATGAAGTGGGGTATCCGTTACAGGACTTTAAAAACAATCGTGCTACACACCTAAACCATTTTAAACAAGGCTCGTTTTGGGATCGCACGCTGAGCCAAAAACTTAAATGGTTGCACATTGACCCCATGGAGAACACAGGAGGGCTGTCGTCGCAAACGCTCAACGGTATTGCTCGGATTTTGAATAACTCGGCTTTGCTCAATCACTGGGGCATAGATAGCAATGCGGTGCTGAGTGTGGCACAGTTAAGGGAGCTGACGACCACGTTATATTGTTTGTTGCCCGATACCGATGTAAGCGATATGATATCTCGGGTGCATCGTAACTGCCAGCCGAGTGTAAACAGCTTATCGAATTTGTTGTATTTTCAGGCAAAGGTTCGGCAATTACCCAGCAGAAGTAGTTTAGAGTATTTAAAAACCTTTGTTAAAAGCGATTTACTTTACACCCTTACCGCCGTGCTAGCCAGCGACTCTACAAACAAAACGTCGTGGAAGACGCCAGCGGTTCAACAGAATCTTGCTTGGGTTCACCAACAGGTGCAAGAAAAACTACAGGCTTTGCCAAACAAAACGCCTCGTATTAAGCAAGCACTGAAGCAACACAAAAAGCCTTCGATGGATCATTTAGAAGCGTTGTGTGATGTTTATACGAACAAATCCTTTCCGTTAACGTTGCAAAAAGCCTCGCTTTTCTTTTTGCAAGATCAACGGTTTTCTCGGTTGTTTGTGTTGTTGTTGGAGTTAATGCGTTCGCTAAACACGGAAGCCCCTCAAGGGGTGACTCAGTTAACGCACCCATTATACCAACACCCTTGGTTTAAAACATTCCAATTCCCTGAGGCTAATTTAACCGAGGAGAAGAAGCTAGGGTGCTTAACCTTGCAGATACAGCAACAGTTAGCGGCATGGTTTGAAAAAGAAGTTCTTGCTAACCCAAAGACTCACGATACGCCACTGGCGGTATCGCCTGTGATGACGTATGCCGAACAGGTTTCTGAACGCCAACAGTATTTTTCGTTGGCGGAATGGGGTTAGGGTAGAGCAATCAGCTGGAGGCCGGTGGTGGCGGGGTAGCCACGGCGAAGGTTGAGGTTGTGAATGGCCTGCCCCGCTGCCCCCTTTAGCATGTTATCAATTACGCTGGTAATCACTACCCGTTGGGTGCGTTCATCCAGCACCACGGCGATATCGCAGTAGTTGCTACCCCGCACATGCTTGGTTTCGGGTTGTTCGCCTTGGGGCAA
>JBJTUB010000040.1:0-4144 GCA_046080465.1 Vampirovibrionales bacterium
CTATAGCGTCCGCCACCCCCAAAGCTGTTGCCGATGGCATTCCATAGTAACAAATCGCCAACAACATCGCTGTGATGATCGTGATAATAAGGGCTACCGTAGCCATACCCATAGGCAGGCGGAGGCTGAATAATAGTGGTATTGCTAGTAGGAATAGTTGTCGCCACAGGGGTTTGAGCGTAGACAGTATTGCCATACGCATCTAGCACAGGCTGGCTGGCGAGAGTGGTACTAGAGGTGATAGAGGGGGCACTGGTTTGTATAATCATTGGCTGATTCAAGGTTCGCCATTGGTCGGCAGCCAGTTGAGCATCGGCTTGACGTTCGGTCTTGTTACGATGAAATAACGAAGCCACCGCCCCCACGGCTCCACCCAACAAAGCACCAAAGGCCATGAAAGAAGCAACCCCAACAACATAAGTTTTAATGTTGGCTCCTTCTTCTTGTAGTTGAAGTGGCGTACCATGCCAAAAATCTTTGACACTGTCAATCATATAATCCTGCCATAATCCCCAAGCAGTGGTGAGGCCGGCCCCTGCAATCGCCCATTTGGAAGCGAACCCCACTTTGGCTATCCCAAAAATCGGGTGTTTCGTTTGTGGTAACAACGGTGCTGGTTGTGGGGCTGCCACTGGTCACAGTTACCTCGGCACGAGGAGACTCGGTGGAGGTTTTATTTTGTTGAAGGCTTGTTTCAACGGGGGCTTGAGCCTGTTTACGTTCGGCATCCGTTTTAGCACAAGGAAAAGCCGCATAAAGCGGTAAGCTCGGCAGAGAGGTAAGAGACATGATAGTACTCCTTTAACGACTATCCACCAACCAAGGGTGAATCAAAAACACAACACAAAACACTGCTAAACGATATCACACACGGTACTAAAAAACAAGCCTCCAGTTAATACTCTCGAAAATCTTTCTATAAACACAGCGTGAACCTAGATACCTAGATTCACGCTGTAAAAAGAGAACGACAAGAAGTAAAGACTTACTCGTTGCCAACTTCGGCTTTTTCAGCACTGGCAGACGAGGCATCGGCACCCGCTACTTCACCACGACGACCACCACGGCCACCCATCGGACGACCCGAAGGACGACGACCACCACGAGGCTCACGAGCTTCACGGCCTGTAATAGGAGCCACAACGGCAGGCTTGGTAACATCAATGCTATCGTTACGCACAATGGTAACACGCATAATATCTTCATTTAAACGGTAGCTGTTGTTAATACCAGCCAAGGCTTGCGAAGGAGCTTCAAACACCATAACCGCAACAAAAGCTTCACGGTTTTTTTGGATTTTGTAAGCCAACTTTTTACGACCAATACGATCGGTACGTAACACAGTGCCTTTGTTATTCTTAATGACGGTCTCAACGTTGTTGAAGAGAGCATCTAAACTTTCTTGTTCAAAACTAGGGTTGAACATCATTAAAGCTTCATAGCGATTCATAAAACGGTACTCCTAAACATAAAATTCGTGCTAGCTGGGGTAACACGCACAATAAAAATTAATTAAACAGATGGGTATGTCATTTTTTAAAAAAGGCTTAAATTACAGGTCATTTGAATAAGCTCTAGATAGTGTATCAGTTATTCAGACGGCTGTCATCATTAAAACGATGTACTTCAATAAGGTTTAAAGCATGAGAAAAAAGATTTGATGCGGTCGCTAACTTTGTCATTTCGTGGCCTCCTTTTAATGAAGAATTTCGCACTGCACCTCTATGTACACGCCTCAATTCCACATGGTTACTAGACCACATCAACTCCTCGTTATCAACTCGCCTGAAACTTTTTTCGTAACCTCTTTATTTTAAACGCTTCAATTTATGATATGCTATCAATAAAAGTGAACGGCGAATAATAAGCTTATTGAATTATACAGACTCATTCTATTAGAAAGTAACGTAAACACATGAGAAAAGCAAGTTTATTTTTTTCTAGTTTCGGCTACCTGTTGCCTGCCCTAGGAATCGGGGTGCTTTTAGTGGGGCTACCTTTAGGTTTGCTAGAGGCAACGGCCAAACCGCTGAACCCCACCCACACGGTTACCACCCTCGCCAACGGTAACAACTCCGAATTTCTCGGGGGCGAAGCCTCGTTACCTGCTCAAGCCGTAGATCAAGAGCAAACCCAGCAACAGCAACGCCTGCAACAACGCTTACAGCAACGCCCCCTATTGCCCCCACCAGAGGGCGTGGTTTCTGAAACAAAAACACGCACGAAAGGGGTCTTACAGGTACATGATAGAGACAACCAAGCTCATGAATTGCTATCGGCGGTTCAGCAAACACCGGTCAGTGAATCTCGGGTAGGGCTACCTCAAAACCAACCGATTCGTATTCGTTTAAAGC
The DNA here is from genome assembly GCA_046080465.1 of Vampirovibrionales bacterium. Taxonomy (GTDB): domain Bacteria; phylum Cyanobacteriota; class Vampirovibrionia; order Vampirovibrionales; family JAJTHC01; genus JBJTUB01. The sequence goes on from JBJTUB010000040.1 coordinate 2,355, forward strand.
GTCGCTAACATAAGGAGGCATTCATGAGCCTACTCTATCGTGAAGCGACTATCGCCGATGCGGCACAGATTCAACATTTTTTGCACACCCACTGGCGACCCAACCATATACTAGCCGAATCCATCGAGTGGCTGCGTTGGCAGTATGAAAGTCGGCACCAGCCCGACAAGCTTAATATGATGCTTGCCATGGCCACCCACCAGCCCGAACTTGCTGGGTTGCTAGGGTTTATCCCGTTGAATCACTATCACAACACCCCACCCACAACCGAGCTTCCTCACGATGCGTGGCTGGCGATTTGGCGTGTGGCCGATGCGTGGCAACGCCAAGAAGGCGGGGCGGGCTTGGCGTTGTATCATGCCCTATTGCAGGCTCAAGGATTTAGCAGCATTGCGGCGGTGGGCATTAACCCCAAGGTGCTACCGTTTTATCGGTTGCATCGGTTTCAGGTAGAACGGCTAACGCACTGGGTGCTGCCAAACCAAGCCCTACCTTGGCAGGAACAAGCCGAGCGATGCCGTTGGCCACAAGCACTACCAACACCGTTGACGAGCCTAACCACCGCCCCTGTACAACGCTTGTTAGCCAACCACGCCACCGACATTTTAAAGGCCTACGCCGATGCCTGGTTTGCGCCTCATCGTTCGCACGAAGCCCCCCGTTATGCCCCTCATAAAACCGCCGACTATTGGCTGGGACGCTACACCCACCACCCACGCTATACTTACTGGATACTGGCCTGCGATACCTTACGCAGTGCCGTGGTGTGTCGTTGGCAGGTGCTACCCGCCACCCCTGAACAACACAGCCGTTGTGTTTTACGAGTGATCGATATTCTAGGCGACGATGCCGTACTGTGCCAAGCAACCCCCCTGATACAACAATGGTGCCAAGAGGAACAAGCACTTTATGCCGATAGCTATGCCTACGGGGTGGATGCCCACGCTTGGCAACAGGCAGGCTGGCACCCCAAGCCGCACGAGGGAACAGACTGGGTGATACCCAATTATTTTGAACCCTTTGTACTGGAAAACATTACCCTATGGGGGGCTTATAAAGAGCTAACGTCTGCCTTTGACGCACAGCCACGGTGGTGGCGACTGTTTAAAGGGGATGCGGATCAAGATCGCCCTAACAGCCTTATACAATAGATATAGATAGAGGAGGTTTCTATAAAAAGCTAAAGTTTGAGGTAACGGTGCCGACAATAAAAGAAGCCTCTCTTTAAACCTAAAGTTCATTTATTTAAAACAAAAAAGAAAGAGTTTGCCTCCATGCTTCTAGTATAACACAAACAAAACGAGGGTTCACCCTCAGTGAATTGTTGATTAGCTTAGCTGTACTTGGCTTGATTGCGGCCTTAACGCTACCTAGTGTGTTTAACAACATTGCTAAAGCAAAACGCGTGGCGGTGTTAAAAGAAACACAGCAAATTTTGCAGGATGTTCTTACTTCAGGGATTCAATCTGGTAATATACAGCCTGGTGACGGGTTGGGGCCCATTACTCAAGCTAATAGAAGCTACATCCGCTCAAAACTAAATGCTATTAAAGTGTGCCCCACCAACCCTGTGGCAGAAAGGTGCTTAGGTTCGGTGGCGAATACGATGGATCCTCACACAGAGAGTTTTTTATCTGGTAGTGGGTATGCTCAAATTTTACCGAATGGTGTGACGGTTTCTAGTGGAGGCAATGGTGTAGCGAGTGGCCAACTACTTGTTATAGATGTTAACAACATCAGCGGGCCTAATACAGTTTGTCTAAATACACTCGTTCATCCTGTGGGTACGG
>JBJTUB010000041.1:0-4542 GCA_046080465.1 Vampirovibrionales bacterium
CAATGGAATACGTTTAGGGCTAGCCTTCTACGAAGCCATTCAACACATCTTTGGAAAAGAGTCGTAAATTATTTAAAATACTATATCAGTAATTCTACTGATTTTTAACAACTTAACAAGAGTTAGTCTAGGTTTAGACGACTTTTTTCAAAATAGCTTTTAGTTAATACTCTCGTTTATTTATAGGGGCTTCGCCCCTATAAACCCCACTTTTTAGATCTTAACGATTCTAACATTCGGGCTTTCACTACGAGGGCGAACGCCCCCAGTGTTCAACACTTCATTGCACGCCCGAATGGGCTTTTGCAGAGCGTTCTATAGACAAGGTTTTACTCATCACAGAGGGTGAATGGCCTGAGCGGTGAGTTCCCCTGCCTGCAAGCGAATGTGAAGCACCTCCCCCACAGCGACGTCTTCAGGCCTGCGTAGTAAGGTTCCCTGCTGGGTATGCACCAAGGCGTACCCCCGCTTTAGGGTGGCTAAAGGGCTGTAGGCTTCTAGCTCGGTCACAAGCTGAGCCAAGGCGTGCTGATAAGGCTCTAGCCCGTGTTGCCCCACCACACAAAGATGTTGCCGTTGCTGTTCCAGCCGATGATGGATGCCTTGTAAACGGTTGGGTAGTTCGTTTTGAAGCTGATCGTTGAGGGTATCCAAGGCTTGCTGACTAAGCACCAAGCGTTGTTGCACCTGTTGATGAAGTTGCTCGTTGTAGTGGTCTACCGTGGCTACTAGGGTTTGAACGTCGGGTATTAAGGCATCGGCTGCCCCTGTCGGGGTTTGGGCCGAATAATCGGCGGCGGCATCGGCCAAACTAAAATCGGGTTCGTGGCCAAGACCCGTCACCACGGGTAGATGGCTGGCCACAATCGCCCGCACCACGGGGGCTTCGTTAAAGCAGAACAAATCTTCGGCACTGCCCCCGCCTCGTGCAACAATCAAGGCATCCAAGGCTAGCTCAGGGGCTTGCAAGGCTTCAATGGCTTGGGCAATGCTGGCCGCTGCTCCTTCGCCTTGCACCAAGGCAGGAGCCAACACCACATGCACCCACGTGTTTTTAGCTCGTATTGTACGAAGCATATCGTGCAACACCGCCCCAGTCGGCGACGTGACGATACCAATCCGCTTGGGGAGTAACGGTAGCGGACGTTTGCGTTCGGGGGCAAAACAGCCTTCGGCATGGAGTGTTGCTTTTAATTGCTCCAGTGCCAACTGTAAGGCTCCTTGGCCTTGGGGGTCGAGCTTGCTACACACCAAGGAATACGTCCCGCTAGGAGCATACATATCCACGGTGGCCGTTAGGGTTAAGGCCAATCCGTTTTGCAGTTTAAACTTTAGCTTACTGGCGTTAGAGGCCCACACCACGCAGGCAATACTGGCTTCGGCATCTTTTAGGGTAAAGTACACATGCCCACGGGTGGATTGCTTCACGTTACTGGCCTCGCCTTGAACGCAGACCTTGCCGCCTGTAATGGGGTGTTGCTTCCACACGTGAGAGAGTAGTTGCGTTAGTTCACGCACACTGTAGGCCGTCGGGGCTTCGGCACATGCGGTGTTAGAGGGTGCCGAGGGGCTAGAAGGGCTAGAGGGTGTAGCGGAGGCAGACGAAGTAGGAGGCGGAGGCAAGGCCTCAAAGCCAAAGTTCAAGCCCAACTGTTTGGCGGTCATCACGTGGCATCCTCCACACGGCTAGCCTGCGTTTCGGCAAAGGTCAGCAGTTGCACATGGGTATCGCCGTAACGCTCGTATCGCCATAGCGTCAAGCCGTAGTCGCTCCACACGGGCAGGGCATCCTTAGGGGCATGTTCTATCAGTAGGACCCCGTGCGAAGCGAGCCATCCTTTTTTTACGAGATCTTGTATTAGCACGGGCCACTGCGTAAAGCCGTAGGGCGGATCGCAATACACCCAATCATAGGGTTCTTGCTTGTTGCCTTCACGCAACAAGGCGATGGCATCGCGTTGAATCAACTGATATTCTTTGGCACCCAAGCCAAGCTGTTGCAAGGTATGGGTTAAGCATTGGGCGTGTTGCTTATCTTTTTCAAAGGCCAATACATAGCTAGCACCATAACTTAGGGCTTCTAAACCCATCACGCCTGACCCCGCAAACACATCCAAACACCGTGCCTGTGGCAAGTAGGCCTGTAGCATGGCAAACACACTTTGCCGAACCCGAGCCGTGGTAGGCCGAACGCCCTCGCCTTTGGGTACCTGTAGCACACGTCCTTTAAAGCGTCCGCTGGTAAGGCGTAAACTCATCATTAGGGATGCTCCTCCTCTGGGCGTGGCGGTTGTTGGGTGGCTGTTTTCCACGCTTCAAACGAAAAACTATCAGGCGTTTGAGTCAAGGCCTCTAGGCTATCTAGGGTCTCTTCGGTGGAGGTAGGGTCGTGTAAAAAAGCATCGTCCACCCCCTCTAACAAATCATCCATGGCATCCAAGGCTTCTAAGTCTTCTTGAGCCTCTAATAGTATGAACTCTAAAATCTCTTCTCGTAAAAAATGAGGCAAGGTCTCTTCCATCAACAACGCTTGTAGGGCGGGCAAGGCTCCCAGTTTATACACGCTGGCTAAGGCCGTGTGTGCGACATCCATGTGAGTATCCCACAGTTTGGCCTGAATCATGGGAAGTAAAGCGGTATCGCCCAACTCGCCCAAGGCCTCTAGGGCGGCAATACGGATAGAACTGGCCTCATCCTCTAAGGCGTGTATCAAGTGATGGTGAACTTTGTGCTGCGTTTGCTCTGAAACGAAGGTTTTTTCGCCCCCCAACGGCAACAACTTCCCCAAGCTGGTGACGAGTTGTTCCACCACAAACTCGCACTTTTTACGAAAGCCCTGCTGGGCTTCAAATACATCCATCAGGGGTTCAATCGCCCGAATATCGCCTAACAAACCTAAGGCCTTGGCAGCGGATTCCTTTAAATAAAGCGATGGTTCACGCTCGTCTTTTAAAATCTGTATCAGTGGATTGAGGGCTTGGGGCTGACGTAATCGCCCTAGGGCTTCGGCCGCTTCTAAACGAATTCGATAGTTCAACCCCCGATGATTCAACAACTCCATTAACACCACCGATGCCTGCGGATTCTCTAAAAACCCAAGAAGCTTCACGGCTTGGCAACGTAAACGAATCACTTCTTCGTGTTGCATTAAATGCGTGTAGTCTTCGGGATGTTTCTCGAAATAATCGCAGGCTACGCCTAAGGCCACATCGCACAGTAGCGATACACTGGCTTGCACCCGCACTTGTGCCAACACACTTAGGGCATGGTACAACAGCTCGCTTTGGGTGCAACGGCGTACCCAGTGAATAAACCACATCAACACCGCAGGGTCTCGCCCTAAAAGCGGTGCTAGTTGTTTTAAGGCGTGTTGATGTTGCCCCAGCGTGGCCGTGGCATCATTCAATACTTGCATAGGGGCGTGCAAAGGCAGGGCAGGCCACGAGGTAGGCAACGGTGGTTGATCGTCTTGATTGGAAGGCACGTCGTCAGAACAGTTCATGGGGGTGGAAGATCTCACTGAAGGCATCGGGAAAAGATAGGGAACAGAACAGAGGCATTGAAAGATTGACAAAAGACAAAAGTAGTAGACTCTTCACACGATATCAAAAACACAAAAAAACACCAAGCCTTAAATCGGTTGTTTGTAACACATCGTTAACAAGGTCTCTTTTTTTAAACAAAGCTAACACAAACCCTTGCGTTACAGGTGTTTGTGCTATTATAACCATGTGTTTTTGTATTCAACTTGTTGTGTTTGTGATGCGTTAAACGACGTTGGTTTTTGTAACACAGTAAGTAGAACGTGTTGTGTGATGGATGCTTGCTTGTACGCTCACCCAGCCAACGTGAGATTCTAAGAAAAGGATTTTTAAGTTTATGATGGCCAGTGCTGCTTCGTTGCCCCCTATTAACCCTACCACTCTACAGGCCTTGGTATTGCTTGCCAACGCCGATGGCAAGGGGAACCTGATTGCCCCTGCCCCCACAACCGAATACCCCCCGCCTATCACGTCGCCTGCCAACACGGGGCTAAATCAAGATGCCTTTAAAAAGGAAGGAGCTTCGACCTCTACCTCGACCCCTACTCCATTGGCACCTACGCCAACTGCGTCAGCCTCTACCGAAAACACCGAGAAAAAAGGCCTCCCAGGGTGGCTAAAGAATGTAGGTATTGGGGCGGCTGGTTTAGGTGGCGGTGTGTTGGCGGGTAAGCTTGCAGGCCTCCCTTTCTTGGGGGGAACTTATCAAGGGGTGAACGTTGATGTTGATTTAGGTGGGGACATCAAACTGCCCTTTAGTTTTAACGAGATGGATTCGTCTCAAAACGGATCCTTGCCGAATAGCAAGTACTATGAATTTGTTGAAGGTATGCTACCACCAGAGTTACGTGGTAAGCTACCACCTTTAGGGAACTACACCTTAGAGGTACCTAAGGATGGAAGCCTGCAGAATGCCATTTTGCGTTTAAAGTCCCAACAAGGCCAACCCGCCATTGGCCTGCAACTATCACTCGGCGAAAAACTGCTCAAACTTGCCAAT
>JBJTUB010000042.1:0-1278 GCA_046080465.1 Vampirovibrionales bacterium
AATAACACTATTCACAAGGAGGAAAAAGGAACGTGGAGTTTTGGATAGTGATATTAGTGCTTGCCGTGGGCTACTTGGGCGTTGAGCAACATAAAGGACGCCAACGTCAACGGCACTTAGAAACGCAACTGAAGAACTTGGCCTATCAGCTTGCGACCCTCAAGCCTAGTGCCACCGAATCCTCTTTCGCTTCGGAGGCCACTCCCCCACCCAATGCAGCGTCTTCTACGGCGGAAGCACTTTCTGAATTGTCTCAAGCTCTCCCTCTGCCAGCTTCAGCACCGCCAACGCCCCCCCAGCCAGCGTACGTGGTAGCGTCTTCCTACAAGCCTACGCCTACTTCTGAATCTGCCCCGACCCCCAGCGATGCCACGGCCACCTTCTCTACATGGTTGTTACGAACAGGCGTGGCCTTAGTCACCCTCGGTATGGCGTGGGGCGTGCATTATGCTTGCGTGCATCAACTCATTCACCCATGGTTGCAATGTAGTTTGGGCTTATTGCTGGGCGGAGGCTTCATAGCAGGGGGCTTTAAAGCCCTTGAACACACCGCTTGGCAGGCCTACCGTGCGTTTGCCCATACGGCGGTATGGTTGGGTTTGGCCTTGGTTTATCTGATTGTGTATGCCCTGTGCCATGGCTACGAGCTGTTGCCTGTAACGTGGGCTCCTTGGTTTGTGCTAGCGGTGGTAGCCTTAGCCAGCCATTGTAGCTTACGTTTGCAATCGCCTTGGCTTGCAGGGGCAGGGGCCGTGGGGATGTTCCTAACGCCAGCGGTGTTTCCTGAATCCTTATTGCCATCGGTATTGTCATTACCTATTCTGTTTTGGATGGGGTGTCAAGCCGTGTTGCTCCGTTCAGTCATGAATCAGCCTCGTTGGCGTTTTTTAGTGTGGATAGGGCTTTTTGGCTTTCTTCTCTCGTTTGCTAATGCACTAGATAGTGCCTTCTCACATTATCGGTTTACGTTAATCGAGTACACCTTGATGTTCGCTTCGGTTTTTGCTGTTTGGTGGGGCTACCGAATGGTCTTCGCCCGTATTGAAGCCTCTCAAATTAAAGTTAGCTTGTGGTGGGAAGAGGTTTTCTTAGCGGGTATTAGCCCTATAATAACGATTGGTATTTTTGAAGCAAGTTATAAACCGCTGGCTCATGAACTCGGCTTTGGTAGTTGTTTCTTGGCGTATGCTTCTTGGGGGCTTCGTGGATGGCTAACCACACCTAAGCAACAAGCACTTTCAGCCTTTAGCAAGCGTAGCACAGGGTTGGCCATTCTTT
>JBJTUB010000043.1:0-1022 GCA_046080465.1 Vampirovibrionales bacterium
AGGCATTACCAACGAGATGGTTCGCACCGCACCGCCGTTGCTGATGGTGATGAACGATCTACTCAACTTCCTTGGCCCCCTACCGATGATTGTAGGCCATAACGTCACCTTTGATATTGGTTTTTTGCAAGCCAAGGCCAAAGAATGTGGCTTTGGTAGTAGCGATGAACGTTTGGCGTATCATCGTGCGTTTTGTACCAAGGTACTCGCTCAAAAACAACTACCTGGGCTACCCAGCTATGAAGGCATCGTGGTCGCCACCCAAATTGGGTATCACAACCCCAACCCCCACCGTGCCGAAGCCGATGTTCGCATGAGTGCCGCTATTTTGTTTGAGTTTATCAAGCGTTTGCAAGCCGAACAAACCTTAAAACAAAACACCGTGGCGGGCCTTCTGGAGTATCAAGGCCTCTTGCAGGCTCGCTAGAAAAACATCCCCCATGCTCGATTTGACCCATCTTCCTGCGTATTTAACCGACCCCATGAGCTTGGTGCTGATTGCCTTGCTGGGTGGGGTCATTGGCCTGCTTTCGGGCTTGCTGGGCATTGGCGGAGGCTTGCTGATTATGCCTGCCTTGGTATTGTTGCCTCCGTTGTTGTTTGGCAAGCCGTGGCTCAGTTTGCAACTGGCCAGTGGAGTGGCGGCCTTACAGGGACTGGCTTCTAGCACAGCGGGTACGTGGGTGCATTACCGTAGCAAACGCTTAAACAAAGCTTGGGTACTAGCCTTAGGCTTACCTGCCATTGCTGGGGGGATTGTTGGAGCCATTGTCGCACAGTACTGGAGCAAACAACTGATGCTAGGGGTGCTGGCGGCGGTGTTGGCCTTTACGTTGTTTCAAACCGTGAAAACCTTTGCCAAGCTTTACCTACTGCCTAAGCCGACTGAAGCCGTAGAAGAGCCTCCTTTAAAGGAGTGGACGCATCTCTCAGGCAAGGCTCAGGCGGGCATGATGCTGGCCTCGTTGCTGATTGGCGTGCTGGCGGGGGTTATTGGCTTGGGCGGGGCGATGTTCTACATC
>JBJTUB010000044.1:0-3892 GCA_046080465.1 Vampirovibrionales bacterium
TGTCGTCACAAGGCCCATAATGGGTAATTTCTGTGTCAAAACAATCCGTTTTTTCGTTATGTACTTCTGTGTACACGCCTTAAAAGCCGTTTGTTTTTCCTTGAACTTCCTCCATTCTTGACCTCGTGACGACACTATCTAAAACGACAGTTAGGAGATTACGAAAAAAGCTTGGTGCCGTCGCTAACGTTGTTGTTTTGATAGCACGTTTCGCACGGTTTGTCACTGTACACAAATCAATTTGCTTAAAAACGTTTCAGTAACGTTTACGCAACGTTTTATGTAAAACAACGAGAACCGCTAGAAGCACCAACTCTTTAAGTTTATAGACACACAAACCTATATATGAGCGTGCGGAAAAAGGTTTGATGCGGTCGCTAACTGTGTCGTTTCGATATCGAATTTCGTTATGTACGTCTGTGTACACGCCTCAATTCAATATCATCAACTCCTTGTTATCAACTCGCCTGAAACTTTTTCCGTAACCTCATATTATCAAAATCGTATATTAATTAAATACATAGTTTCACATAAGAGTCTACTAAAAACCTCACACAAAAACAAGTCCTCGTTTTTAAAGGTTTCTATAGGAACCTCTGCAAAGCCCATTCGGGCGTGCAATGAAGCGTTGAAAGCTGGGGGCATTCGCCCTCGCAATGAAACACCGAACGCTAGAAGCGTAAAAAGCTAAAAAATGGGGTTTATAGGGGGGAGCGTATTGAGAGGTTTTTCACAATGAGGATCTTGCGTAAAAATTGAGATTGTCCCTCCTCGTTGTGGGGGCGAACGCCCCGGCCTCTCAAGATTGCCCGTAGGGCAATGCAAAACGAGGGACTGAGAACACTCGACAAACCCTTTTGCCAACCCCCTATAACGTGAGGCTCATGCTTTCGTCCGAAAGCCAAAACGGACGGTAGCTACTGCTGGGGTGCATCCAGTTGGCTCCTGTTGAAAACACACGTTCAAACTGCCCTTGGCAAAACCAACTTTGTTCACTCTGGGTATCGAACACTTTTTCAATCCGAAACACGGCGGTTTTGGTGTGTTCATCACTTTGGATACGAGTTTCCTGTAGTAGGGCGTGAACCTCGGCACCACTGGGAATCGACCGATCGTTGTTGATGCTAATGGGCTGTTGTAGCGTAAACACAATCATGCTACCTGTAATTAACTTATCTACCCGCAATGGCGATTGCGGACTGAACACCAAGGTACTCCCCGCAGGAATGAATCGCTGTGCCCCCTTCTTACTCAAGCCTTTGTTCATGGCCTCTTCTTGCTGAAGAGCCTCGTTACGTTCGGCAATCAGTAATCGTTGGGCTTGTAGCTGAGCCAGTTGGGTTTCAAACCACCCCTGTTGAATGGTTGCCTGTGGCCGAAAGGGGGTGTTGGCATCAAACGGAGGCAAGGCTCCTGTGGCCAACAACAAAGCCAAACGTGAACGTTGAAAGGCATCCAGCTCGCCTTGAATAACGGTGTTGGCCAGTTGCTGATTCACAAACTCCACACTGGGTTTTTGCATTGGGAACAACAACTTGGCCAAGGCCATCATCGCATCTATTTGCTGTAGCGGTGTATCAGGCTGCAATAAGCCTTGTGGGGTTGGTTGCAACAAATGGTATTGAAACACGGCATCTAGCACGGCAAAATCAGGATCCTCGGTTCCCACATCCATAAACACACTGTAGGTACTGGTAGGCAGGTTACCGAGTTTAAATTGCTGATACAAGGCCTTGGCAAAGGCTCGACGGGTGAGGATGGGTTGCAAGGTCACCAAGGGGGGCGTTGTTGGGGGGGCGAGGCTGCTTTCTTCGGCAACACACACACCTCCCCCACTCGCAGAGGTGAGGCAAAGTAAAGCCACAACCAAAACAACGCATAAACCGCCAAAACGATATCCCATAGTCGTTAGTTCTTCATTCCGTTAAGCGGGAAGGGTGGGCGTGTTTAGGCACAACACGCTTTGCGTACCACTGCCCAAATGCTTGATGCTGGCCTGCCTCGTACTGGCTTCGGTATCGCCTACCACAATGGCGTAGGTGGCTCCTCGTTTACTGGCTTGCTCTAGCTGTTTGCCAAACTTTTTACCGCTCAAATCCACCTCAACACAATAGCCTTGCTGACGCAACTGCTGGGCTAGCTTCATGGCCGTGGCCGTTTGATCCGTCACAATATAGGCATCCAGCGTGGGTTGCGGTAGGCGATGCTTTACCAACATAAACAAACGCTCAAAGCCCATGCCCCACCCGATGGCAGGGGTAGGGGGGCCACCCAGCGATTCTATCAACTGGTTGTAGCGTCCGCCACCGCACACGGTGCCTTGAGCACCTAGCTGATCGGTAATCAGTTCAAACACGGTGCGGGTGTAATAATCCAAGCCCCGCACCAAACGCCGATTCACGTTAAAGGGAATCTCCAAGGCCGTGAGGGTATCGCACAATTGCTGAAAATGGTCGGTTGCCTCGGCACTCCAGGCAAAGGTTTCTAGAAAGTGATCCACCTCGGGGCTGGTGTAAATGGCTTGGCACGTGGAAACCTTGCAATCCAACATACGAATTGGGTTTTGCTCAAAACGGCGTTGACAATCCTCGCACAGGTGGGGTAGTTGGGGGTGAAGGAGGTCTTGCAAGGCTTCACGAAAGCGGGGGCGATCGCTGGCATCACCCACGGTGTTAATGTCTAAACGAATAGCGGAAACCCCCACCGTGTGCAATACCTGCCATGCTAGGGCAATGGCTTCAGCATCGGCGTGGGCGGTTTCTAAGCCAAGCAGTTCTAACCCCAGTTGGTGAAACTGGCGTTGTCGTCCTTCTTGCGGACGCTCGTAACGAAACATGGGGCCAAAATAGTAGAGTTTAACGGGCTTGGCTTCACGGTGCATACCCTGTTCAATAAACGAACGCACCAAGCCAGCCGTACCTTCAGGGCGAAGCGTTAGGCTGCGGTCGGCTTTGTCAAACGTGTACATTTCTTTACTAACAATATCGGTGCCTTCACCCACCCCACGACAAAACAGCTCGGTGTGTTCAAACAGTGGGGTTTCTAAACGATGATAGTTGGCTTGGGCTAAGCACTGACTGGCTTGGTGTTGTAGGTAAAACCAAGCGAAACTATCGGCGGGGGTGATATCTTGCGTTCCTTTGGGGCGTTGAAGCTTGGCAGGCATGGGGGTGTTTCTTTCTTTATGGAAACAGACTAAAACAAGTTATTTTAGTTTAGCACCAACACAAGAGAGATGCAAAACCCCCAGCCTTTTTTGCAGAATTTCACTCAGTTTAGCCTTCATTCACGACTATTTGATGACAAACACAACGAGAAATGTGATATTCTATAGAAGGATCTGCGAAAGCCCGTTCGGGCATGCAATGAAGTGTTGAAAGCTGGGGGCGTTCGCCCTTGCAATGAAGCACCGAACGCCCCCTCGTTAGAATGAAAGGTGCTATCCTATGTTTACACTCACACCCAAGAGTCGTTTTAAGGGTTGCTTTCAGGTGGCTATCACGCTTTTGATGCTGCTGGCTGTCGCCCCCCTGCCCAGTTGGGCGAATCAGCCTCCTTCCAAGCCTCAGGCAACGTCGTCACTCAAGGGTAAGCCCCAACGGCTACCTGCTAAAAAACCAGTGAAACAAGCCCCCTCCTTGGATGCCGATTTCCCCTTTCCTGTCCCCAGTGATTTGCCCGATGGTGTGACCCGCCGTGACCAACTGATGCTATAGAAGACTCTGCAAAAGCCCATTCGGGCGTGCAATGAAGTGTTGAGCCTTGGTTGCGTAAACCCCTTTGAGAAAACGGGTCTATAGGGGCTTCGCCCCTATAAATACTGAAGGGAAGAGAGTTTGAGAGGGAGGAACGGCCTCTCAAGATTGCCCGTAGGGCAATGCGAAACGATGAA
>JBJTUB010000045.1:0-2155 GCA_046080465.1 Vampirovibrionales bacterium
TAGAAATGAAGGGCGTGTAGGTGATTTCTAGGAGCCTAGACTCGCAGATGAGTGCGGTGTACAGAGACGACCATAAGCTCATCGAGAATCGTAGCGACAACGAAAGCGGCAGACGCCCTTTATTTATGAAATTGGTATAAGCACCTTGTTTGGATTGTTGAAGCTTCCGCATCAAATCACCAAGCAAGGGTTTTATTCTTTTTAGAAGCACTCCTGTTTCATTCTTTCCGAGATGGCTTTCGAGTCTGATCGTACTAGTCGTGGTGATTTATGACGACCAACCAACACTTTACCTGACGTTACTACACCTGTTTGCAAAGCCTTCTACAAACGACTGTTTCACCACAGACGCTTGGAACGAATCGCTTGGCAACGCTTGTATTTTGAAAGGAACGACCAGCGTTGAACACAACAACCTTGTCTCCCAAAGCCCACACGTTTTTAGATGCAGAAACCGCTGTCGATTTACTGGAAGCAACCTGTGCAACCACACGAACCACCACCACTGCTGTCCCCAAAGTTTTTGCTCAACCTGCCCCAAACCTCGGTAAACATTTATTGGTAGAGTTTTTTGATTGCGACCCCAACGTTTTAAACAACAACGCCCTTGTTGAACAACGCATGATTGAAGCCGCCAAGGCCTGTAAGGCCACCATTGTAGAAACGTGCTTCCATCATTTTAGTCCTTACGGTGTGAGTGGCGTGATTGTTATTGAAGAATCTCACTTTACGATTCATACTTGGCCAGAATACGGCTATGCCTCGGTTGATTTATACACCTGTGGCTATTTGTGCGACCCTATTAGTGGCTTTAATTATTTACAAGATGCGTTTAACGCCAAACATTCTAGCTTTATTGAATTTAAGCGTGGTTTAATGAACCCCAGTACGGGCGAAATGCTTCGTTTGCCTGCCTTGCAGGTAGGTGAGCCCACCACCCGCGAGCTATAGAAGACTCTGCAACAAGGGGTTTTCGAGGCTTCTAAGTTCCTCGTTTTGCGTCGTCTTTCAGACGACTTTGAGAGGCCGTTCCTCCCCCTCCAACTCTCCCCCCTTCCGTATTTCTAGGGGCTTCGCCCCTATAAACCCGTTTTGTCAAAGAGGTTTACGCAACCAGCTTTCAACGCTTCATTGCACGCCCGAATGGGCTTTTTCAGAGTCTTCTATAAAAAGCACGACTGTTGTTTGAACCCGTTACACACATATAAGGTTTATACTATTTATGATGATGATGTCTTCTGTGGTTTCTGCCACCCACAACGAGCCAGCCATTGGCTTTGGCCCACATTTAATGTTAGATTGTCGCCAGTGCGATTACGACAAAATTAACAGCCTCGATGTTGTCTACAATTTTTTAAACGAGCTGCCTGAACTGGTGGGCATGACCAAAATCATTCCTCCCTATGTCTTCCCTTACAGTGGCCTCATTCCAGAAGATAAAGGCATTACGGGGATGGTGATTATTGCCGAATCGCACCTCACCTTTCACTCCTTTGTAGAAAAAGATTATTTCTTTTTTGATATGTTTAGCTGCAAGCCGTTTGATGTGGCCAAGGTAGAGCAACATGTGATTGAAACCTTTGGGGTAAAAAGCTACGAGCGTTTTTACAGCGAGCGTGGACGCTACTTCCCTCGTGGTTCTGCGTTACACCTACCTGAAGATATGGGGCTGACCGCCACCCAACTGGTAGAAGAAGCGACCGCCGTTTCTGTATAGAGAGTTTTGTAGAAAGGGTTTTTCGAAGGTTCTAAGCCCCTCGTTTTGCATTGCCCTACGGGCAATCTTGAGAGGCCGTTCCTCCCTCTCAAACTCTCCCCCCTTTAGTAGTTATAGGGGCTTCGCCCCTATAACCCCATGTTCTCAAAGAACTTACGCAACCAGCTTTCAACGATTCATTGCACGCCTGAATGAGCCTTTTGCAAAGCTTTTGTATAAGCACCCCTCTTTTCAACTCAAAACTCACCCTGCCCAAACTGCACGGTGGGTTTTGACTCTTAGGTGTGTTTTCGCTATACTTTGTATCAACTTATTAAAATCATTATAGTAAAACAGTTTTAGGTTGAGGTACGTCCAACATTGGGGTATCTAGGGGCGAAGCCCCTAGAATAGCTCAGGGGGGAGCGTATTGAAAGGTTTCTCACAATGAGGATCTTG
>JBJTUB010000046.1:0-4161 GCA_046080465.1 Vampirovibrionales bacterium
TGTTGATCCGTTAACTTTAGCATCCTCACCTAAATGAACGTCTACTTTTTGCTTAGTTAAATCAAACGTGAATCCTTGACCTCTGCTTGCATACGCAATGTCTCCTTTGATAACTTGACCTTTTTCACCATCGATCAAAACTCCGTCTGTACCTTTAGTAATGGACTGGCCTCCATACAGGGACTCGCTTCCTAATAATAAGATCTTACTCTGTACAGTAACTTTATTAGGCTTGAAATTGTTGGTGAAAGGACTAATTGACATCATCATAGAAGTAGGGTCTTTCTTTAGTGCTCTTGGTGTTAGTTTTCACAACACGCAAGATGGGGAGGGGAAGATAACTTAAACAATACAAAATGCTTATGCTCATCGTATTGATGCAGTAATAAACATCTAAGCACTACCTAAAATGCTAATTTTGTTTTTATTTTGATTTATTCTTTTTGTAACTCGTGTTATAGTGGAATGACTATCTTTCCGTATATTTCTAAGTTCCTCGTTTCGCATTGCCCTACGGGCAATTTTGAGAGGCCGAGGCGTTTGCCCCCACCGTGAGGAGGGACAATCTCAATGCTTACGCAAGATCCTCATTGTGAAAAATCTCTCAAAGGTTCCCCCCTAGGTTTATTAACGGGGGCTAGCGCCCCCGTTGCCCCCCATTTGAGTTTGGTGAGCGAAAGAATATAAAAGTGTTCGGAAAAATAAGGATTTAACTATAAATCGTTGATTGGCAAGGAAGGTGGAGCTAAAGGAGGTCATGGGTGTTGGCTGGATTCTTTCACTCTAGCAACACCCACCGAAACGCAGTATTGACTCGCTGTTTGACGAGGCTAGCGTTCAATGCTTCATCGCACGGGCGAACGCCCTAGCCACGGCAGGCAGGAAGGGAGTCTAGCGTGGCACGCAAACGGCCTTGATGATGTGCCAAGGCATCTCGGGCGTGGGTGGCCGTACCGTGCAAGGCACGCATGACAATCGCCGTCTTTACTTCCCAATCGCAGGCTTTGAGTAACTCGGTGGCCTCGGCTTCATCGGCGGGGGTCAGCTGGCACACCAAACGAATGGCTCGCTGGCGTAACTTGTGATTACTGGCTCGTACATCCACCATCAAATTGCCGTAGGTTTTGCCTAACAACACCATCAGGCTGGTACTGATATGATTGAGCAACATCTTTTGAGCCGTACCCGCCTTCATGCGGGTGCTACCTGTAATGGGTTCGGCTCCTGTGATGGCAATCAGGGAGTAATCGACCACGGCCTCTAGCAAGCTGTTGGCACTGTTGGCAATGCCCCCCGTGACGCATCCCACCGCCTTGGCAACCTGTAACGCCGCCACCACATAGGGGGCATTGCCACTGGCAGAAACACCCACAACGGTATCTTCAAAGGTTAGCTTGAGTGCGTGCATGGCTTCTTGGCCAGCGTTGGCATCATCTTCGGCACCTTCCACGGCGTGCGTTAAGGCGGTATCGCCCCCAGCAATGACCCCTAGCACCTTGCCCGCAGGCACGCCGTAGGTGGGGGGGCATTCCGAGGCATCCAACACGCCCAAGCGTCCGCTGGTGCCAGCCCCAACGTAAATGAGTCGCCCTTGACGTTTGAACCCTTTATAGGCGGCGTCTACCAATTGAGCGAGGGTTGGCAAACAGGCATCCACGGCGGTGGCGATGCTGTGATTTTCGGTCTGTAGGGCTTGCACTAAGGCGAGCGTGGGTAGGGTATCTAGTTCGGCAGTGTGGGGGTTCGATCGTTCGGTGCTTGGCAGCGAGGCAGAGGCGGTGGGGTGCGTCATACTAGGGTGACTCCTTGTTATAGTTAAATCTTTATTTTTCCGCACGTTTTTAAAATACTAGCTCACCAAGATCTTCCAAAATGGGGGGCAACGGGGGCGTTAGCCCCCGTTAATAAACCTAGGGGGGAGAGCTTGAGAGGTTTTTTACAATGAGGATCTTGCGTAAGAATTGAGATTGTTCCTCCTCACTGTGGGGGCGAATGCCCCGGCCTCTCAAGACGACACGCAACAAGAAAACTAAGACTGTTCGGTAATAGTGGCATTTCACTATAAAGACATATTTCTAACTAATAGGGGTGTGCCAACTAAAAAACCAAAGCAACCCCAAGCCCAACAGCCAAACGTACACGGCAAACCACTTGAGGCTATGCTTGGCAATCAGTTGCATCAACCACGCAATACCTACATAGCCCACCACGCCCGAGGCAACGGTTCCCGCCAGCATCTGAATCCACGGGAGAGTTTCTAGGGGCACGCCCCCTTCAAGCATGAGCTTGAGTCCTTCGTACACAAAAGCCGCTAGAAAAATGGGAATACTGACTAAAAACGAGAACGTGGCCGCCTCCGAGCGAGACAAGCCCAGCAATAGCGATGTTGCCATGGTGGAGCCTGAACGAGAAATCCCCCGAAACGTGGCTGCACAGGCCTGAGCGACCCCAATCCACACGGCTTGAGCTAAACTCAAGCTACGTGGCTTGATGCTAGAAGTCTCTTCAGCTACAGAAGCGTTTGCTTGCGTGTGACGCTTCCCGAGTGCTTCTGCAAGCCATAGCACACCCCCTAAAATCAATAGATTCACGCCCACGGCCATGGGGTGTTGTTGGTAAAACTGGGTGAGGTCATGCACGATTGGGGTTGTTAAATGCAGGGCTTCTAAGACAAATTTCCCCACTTTGTTGGCCACGAGAACCAATACACTGGTGGTAAAAAAGGTAATCATCAACGAGCGGATGAGGGCGACAGGCTTCCAAACCGTGCCGTTGCCAAAAGTAATTCGAGCATCGTTTGCTTGAGGTTCTGTTTTTGCTTGCAACGCCTGCGGCAGGTAGGGTAGTAGTTGAGCTAACTCTTTACGGAAATACAAGCAAACCGCCGTCAGTGTCCCAAGGTGTAGCAGAATATCGAAGAACTCCACCACGTAGGGGTCGGGGGTGTGCTGTAACCAGCCTAGCTCGTGCGTAACAACATCAAACAACACCAAGTGAGCCGAACTAGAAATGGGTAAAAACTCGGCGATGCCTTGTACCGCCCCTTTTAATAATACATACCACCATTCCATACGGTGCTTCCTTCTCTCTATCCAGTCTCTTTACTTACAAAGGGGTTACGGTTGAACAAGACTCTCGTAGGTATCCGTTCGGCGATCGCGGTAAAACTGCCACAGGTTACGAATCTCTCGCACTTTGGCTAAATCCACATCCACCACCAGCAGGGCATCATCATCACGGGGGGCGGTGGCCAAAATATCGCCTACAGGATCCACCACATAGCTTTGGCCGTAAAAGTGGCCAATGTTCCACGGAGCTTCCGTTCCCACTCGGTTGATGGCGGCGACAAAATAGCCGTTAGCAATGGCATGGGCTACCTGCTCTTTAAACCACAGATTTTCGCTTAAGCCTGCCACGGTAGCCGAGGGGTTGAAGACGATTTCCGCTCCGTTTAGGCCTAAGGCTCTGGCCCCTTCGGGGAAGTGGCGATCGTAGCAAATGTACACCCCTAGCTTGCCGTAGGCGGTATCAAACACGGGATAGCCTAAATTACCAGGGCGAAAAAAGAACTTTTCCCAAAAGCCAGCCACTTGGGGCAGATGATTTTTACGGTATTTGCCCAAAATCTGACCATCGGCATCAATCACCACGGCAGTATTGTAGTAAAGCCCGGGCATGGCTTCTTCGTAAATGGGTAGAATAATGACCATGGCGTGTTGTTTCGCAAAGGCTTGAAAATACTGCGTCGTGGGGCCTTCGGGGATGCGTTCGGCCAAGCCGTACCATTTGGTATCTTGCGAGGGGGCAAAGTAGGGTCCCGTACACAATTCTTGCAAGCAAAGAATCTGCACGCCCGCTTCCACGGCCTGTTGCAGGTAGGGTTCGTGGGCTTGAATCATGGCGGTGCGATGCGTCTCGCAATCGGCTTCGGCAGGGGCTTGCATGTGTAGTTGAATGAGGCCTAAACGGCGTTGCGATTCAGAGAGTGGGGTATGAGTGGAAGAAGACATCATCACAAAAACCTTTAGGTTACTATTTCTTTATGGTACTCTAAACACTATAAATACTACTAAAAACACACACACTTGAAAAGAAGGAATCTCATCCCCAATGACGACGCATTATTTAGGCATTGATCCTGGATCAGAAATATTATTTTTA
>JBJTUB010000047.1:0-20471 GCA_046080465.1 Vampirovibrionales bacterium
ACAATAAGGATCTTGCGTAAGAATTGAGATTGTCCCTCCTCACTGTGGGGGCGAACGCCCCGGCCTCTCAACGTTGCCCTTTAGGGCAACGCACCAACAAGCTTAGACGTTTCGACTCTACATCAAGAGCGATGAATCCTAAGACTCATCGCTCTTGATGTGTTTAACGCTAACGTTTATTAAGGCTAGATAATAAAATCTTCTAGGGCGTAAGCTAAATCGGTGGTGGGCTTCATCTCTGCATCGTGATGAGCGGCCATATTCACAGGGCGTTGTGTTTTCAAAATCGGTAGGTTTTCTTCTAAACGATCTTGATAGGTAGGCAAGTCTACTTTCCAGTAAACACCCAACGCAATACGCTCTTCTTTTTGATAGGCCTTGGTAATGGCTTCAATCTTTTTCGCCTGTAGGGCTTCCAGATTGCTGCTATCTTCTACCACACCGTTGTAGCCTTCATCCTCTAGGTAATACACACGAGGCATCTCGGTGCCAGCAACATCCAACACTTTCTCGCTGTAGTACTCTTTCGGGTGTAAATCGTTGTAGGTGGGGCAAGGCTGATACACATCAATAATCGCCGTACCACGGTGTTGCATAGCCGCCATAATGGTTTGCTTTAAATGCTTGGCATCAAAGGCGTAAGAGCGTGCCACAAAGGTGTAACCTGCTGCAATCGACATGGCAATGGGGTTCATGGCTTGCGAAATATGCGGTGCCGCCAACGATTTAGGCTGAGCCCCCAATTCCAACGTAGGTGAGGCTTGACCTTTGGTTAAGCCATACACTTCGTTATCAAACACAATGTAGGTAATATCCACGTTACGGCGGCCAGCGTGCATGTAATGCCCGCCACCAATCCCGTAGCCATCGCCATCGCCACCAGCGGCAAGCACCACGTTATCGGGGTTCACCATTTTAGAGGCTAAAGCATAAGGCAACACCCGACCGTGCAAGGTATGCACGCCGTAGGTTTGCACATACTGCGAGGATTTACCCGAACAGCCAATGCCTGTATAGAAGTTAACCTTCCAAGGCTCTAAGCCTAGTTCGCCAATGGCTTGCTGAATGGAGTTCACAATCCCGTAATCGCCACAACCAGGACACCAATCAATGGGTTTATCTGATTTCAACTGAAAGGGCTTTAATTTTGTAGTTAAGGTAGGAAGGGTACTAGTGGCCATGCGTCAAAACTACCTTTCTAGCATCGGCGTTCATCACTTCTTCTAAAGCATGAACGACTTCATCTTCTGTAATGGGGCGACCCGTGTACTTGCAAACCAAGTGCGGAATCTGAATACCCGTGTGCAAGGAAACCAACTGAGCCAACTGGTTGGAGAAGTTGGCTTCCAAAGCCACTAATTTGTTGGATTTAGAAAGCAAAGCTCTAATGGCTTCTGTTGGGAAGGGCGACATCATACGAATATGAACGTAGTTGACGCTAAACTTGCCCTTGGCATTCACGGCGGCTAGGCCATCTAAAATAGCCCCTTTAGAAGAACCAAACCCAACCACGGTTAAATCGGCGTTTTCTGGGCCAAAGGTTTTGAATTGAAACTCTTGGGGAATCTCTTTCAAAGCGGTTTCCATCTTACGCTGACGTTTTTCCATGTTGGCCATACGAATGGCAGGCTCTTCGGTAATGAAGCCGTACTCGGTATGTTCATCGCCTGTTAGGAAGTGGATACGCCCTGGGGTACCAGGCAAGGCACGAGGCGAAATACCATCTTCCGTCACTTGGAAGCGAGCAAACTTGGTAATGCCCGTACTGGGGTCTTCAGGGTTGAAGGTTTCGGGGGCATCCACCAACTTACCACGGTCAATGCGTAAATGCTCGGTTTTAAACGGCTCAATGGTTTGAGTCGAGTTGGCCAAGGCCTTATCGGGCATAACAATCACTGGGGTTTGGTAGCGTTCTGCAAAGTTAAAGGCGTTAAAGCCATCTTCAAAGCATTCGTGGTTATCGCCAGGCAACAACACAAACTTGGGGAAGTCGCCGTGGCCAATGTTGCAAGCAAACAGAATATCGGCTTGCTCGTTACGGGTAGGCAAGCCCGTAGAAGGGCCACCACGCATGTAGTTATAAATAACCGAAGGCACTTCGTTCATGCCAGCCCAGCCGATAGCTTCAGCCATCAAGCAGAAGCCTGGGCCAGAGGTAGCCGTCGAGGCTCTTGCCCCTGTGTAGCAGGCACCGTTGGTCATGTTAATGGCAGATAGTTCATCTTCGCCTTGGTAGACGATGATGCCGTACTGGTCTTGCTTGCCTTCAAGGTAAATACACTCATCCACAGCGGGCGTAATGGAATAATAGGTTTGGAAGCGACAACCCGCTAGCAGTTTACCCATCCCACTGGCGGCGGCACCATTCATTAATAAACGGCTACCTTTGGCAGGCAGTTCAGGCATGGGTGCCAAGCGATACGCAAAACTATCCCAGCCTTCAACGGCCTGAATAGCGGCGTAGGCTTTTTTGGCAGCCTTCATGTTGATACCCACCAACGAGGAACGACGACCCGTAAACAAGCCTTTTAATGCTTCTTCTAAGGAATCTAAGCTGATGCCATACAAACAGAGCGAGGCAGCCACCGAGATCGTGTTTTTGACGATGGCCATTTTTGCGGCGGGCTTGCCTTCTTCTTCGGCAATTTCTTTCACCAAACCATCGTAATCAATGGCATAGCACTTGATACTAGGCAAGAGGTTTAAGGTATCGGGCTTGGTGACACCAGGATCATAAATCAACGCACCGTTTTCTACAATCTCATGATCGTGAATGGTGGCTGTAGAATCTTCAAATGTGGCTAGCACATGGACAGCATCGATAATGGAGTTTACTGGTTGGTGGTTGGCACGCACCACAAAGTAGCTGTGCTTACCTTTGATGTTGGAGTGGTATTCCCGCTTACCAAACACCCAGTAACCAGCAACGGCTAAAGCCCGAGAGAATAACGTGGCTGACGAGTCAACACCACTCCCTTGAGGACCGCCGATCATCCAGCTTGTATTGGTTACGCCGTTCATTTTGCACGGTATCCTTTTTAAAGCTTATTGGTTCGGTAGAAACAAAACGATAGACATCGTTGTGACACATATCGGTGCAAGAGTTTATTTAAACCACAACTTGCTTACACCACAAGGCGTACGATAAAAAACACTCAAACTCAATCTTATCACAACAAAAAATGGATATTCACAGAAGGTTGCCAACATGAAAAAACATAAAGGCACGTTAATACCTAATTATAAATAAACCAAAAACATAAAAATAATACAATAGTCGTAGTTTAAAATAGTAGAGCTTTAGCTTTTCTTTCTTTTCATCAGCGTGTGGGAGGGGAGCCAAGCTCCTACGTTTGATGGACGCTTGGTGTGTCAAAGTAACGTATACTAAAGATATTATCTAGCCCCTTCCCCCATACATTGGTTCAACCCATGAATAATTTATCACGCCCCCTACTGTTTATTGTTGCTGTTTCGGTTGTTTTGGCCTTGGTCATGACAGGGGGTATTGTGCTGCTGGCCTTGGTGCAATCCCCGCTGATAACCGAGGTTGTTCAGTTTTTGTCGCCCCAAGGGAGTCTCACCCCCTCAGGGAATTGGAACTATTGGCTGAATCAAGCCTTGGTGGGTGTGGGTGGTAATAAAGCATGGGTGCATCACACCTTGCTTGGCGTGCCGTGGGTATGGCAACTAAGCTTAAGTGCGTTTTTGTTAATTGCCATGACACTGGCCATTCGTGCTGGCAATGCTGGCCGCCCTTGGCTGATGAGCCTACTGCTAATAAGCATGAGCCGTCATTTATTGTGGCGGGGTACAGCAACCCTCGGGTTTGAGGATCCAGCCTCTACCGTGGTGGGGCATGCCCTGTTTGTGGCCGAACTGCTTTCCTTCATTACCTTATCGTTGGGGTGTTTTCAAGTCTGGAATCCGACTCAGCGTAGCAAAAACGCCCCGTTGCTAAATTACAATAGTGGCCTACCCAGTGTGGATATCATGGTGTGTACCTATAACGAACCCATGAGCGTGCTGTACCGAACCTTGGTTGGCTGCAAAAACGTAGATTACCCGAACAAACAGATTTACCTGCTGGATGATGGCAAACGATTGGAAATACAACAACTGGCTCATTTTTTAGGCGTCCATTATATTTTTCGTGAAAACAACTTGCACGCCAAGGCGGGCAACTTAAACAACGCCCTAAAGCAAACCCAAGGCGAGCTAGTGTTTATTTTAGATGCCGATCATGTGCCTTCCTGTCATACGTTGAAGCGTTTGGTGGGGTATTTCCAAAATCACAGTAAGCTGGCCTTTGTGCAAACGCCTCAGCATTTTTACAACCTCGACCCCTTTCAACGCAATCTACTGGCAGAGGAAGTGGTCAACAACGAGCAAGATTTTTTCTTTCATGTGGTGCAGCCTGGGCAAGATTATTGGAATGCCACCTTTTTTGCAGGTACGGGGGCGTTGTTTCGGCGTAAGGCCTTAGAGAGTGTGAAGGGCTTTGCCACCGAAACTCTGACCGAAGATACTCACACAGGCTTACGCTTACACGCCAAAGGCTGGGATAGCATCATGCACAGCGAAACCTTGGTGGCGGGCATGGCTCAAGATTGCTTTGCCGATATGATTAAGCAACGCTACCGCTGGGCCAAGGGCATGACTCAAATCCTGCGGTATGATCATCCTTGGTTGGTGAAAGGCCTAAGCTTGGCTCAACGCCTGTGTTACGGTGCGGGCATTTGGTACTTTTTTACGGGCTTGTTGCGTCTCGTGTTTATCCTCTCGCCCATTGCCTACCTTATGTTTGGCATTAGCACCATTAAGGCCGATTTTTTAGAGATTCTTATCTTCTACATCCCCAGTTTAACAGGCTTATACTGGGGCTATAGTGCCATTACCAACAAACGACGCCACCTGTTTTGGAGCGAAGTGTACGAAAGTTCTCTGTTTTTATACACCACGCTAGCCGCCTTTGATGGCTGGTTGCGTGGCAAAAAAGGAAGCTTTAACGTCACTCCCAAAGGGCAAAACCAAAACACCCTACAATTTGAGTGGACGCTGGTGTGGCCTCAAGTGTGTTTATTGTTGCTGTGTTGTTTAAGTATGGTGGTGGCGGCGTGTCGTACCCTGATTGACCCTATTTATTTAGGCGGCTTGTTTACCAACTTCTTTTGGGCGTTGTACAACATTGTTATTTTGCTGACGGCGATTTATGTCGCCATGGAACGTCCCCAACTGCGGTTAACACCAAGGGTGGAGCGTCGTATTCGTTGCGAGTTACGTTTGCTGGATGGCACTATTGCCATTGGCTATGTGCATAATTTATCTGAAAGTGGTTTGGCAGCCGAGTTTAGCGAACCCCTACCCGTGGCAGGCACCATGAGCTTAAAACTGCTGGATTGGAATTTAGAAACCATCACCGTGGTGGCCGTACAGGTGGTGTATAGTTATGTGAACCCTGAAGAATCGACCCATCGTTTAGGCTTACGCATTGTCAACCGTAGCGATGCCCAACACCAAGCCCTGATTCGTCACATGTTCGGCGATCATCGGGTGTGGCAGCGTGTGTACGATGCTCAACAAAGCTGGAATCAATCGTTGCTAACGTTGTTGAACACCCCCTTTAGAATTAACCAATTGCAAGAACTCAAGCTGCTACGGCGTACGCCCCGTTTTCAAGTGTTTTTGCCGTGCTTGGTTCAGTTTGATGATGCCAATACGCTGATTAACGCCTTTACCCACGAGATTAGCGAAACCGGTATTTCTATCATTCTACCCAGCGAATTAAACTACCAACTAGGCACTCAGTTTAGCGTAAAAGTCGCGTGGAATGGGAATCAAAGCAGCCATTTTAGAGTGGTGGTGAAGCGAGTGCGTCCCTTCCAAGCGGGGCAAGTGAAGGTGGGGGTCAACTTTTTACGCCTTACCAAAGAGGAACGCCTTGAGCTGATTGAGCATTTATACGGTCCCCGTGAGGGCTTAATTCGCGTCGCCCCTGCGGTACAACGCCGTTTACCCTGCATTCTGCACACCCCCGAAGGCCAACGCCTGCACGGTTTTACCTTTGAATTAAGCGAGATGGGGATGCGGATTATTTTGAATCGCCCCTATGATGTAAACGAGGTTACAGCCGTTCAGTTGGATGTTCACTGGTACGATGATGAACGGGCTAAGAGCTATACGATGAACTTGGTGCCTCAGTATTTGAGCCAAGATGAGGCGGGGATTCAGTTACTGTACTTTGCCAAGTTAAGCATTCATGAGCTGGACGACCTTAGCCAACACATCCACCAAAGCCAATAGGGCGTTCGCCCACGCAATGAAAGCCGTTCGGCTTGTGCAATGAGGCCCGTTCGGGCGTACGATGAGGCGTGTTGGGTTGGTTGCGTCAAACGGCGAATCGTTCTTGCGTTTCGGTGGATGTTCCTCGTAGGGGCGGGTTTAAACCCGCCCGTTCACATTCTTGCGTTCGTACCCCCACTCCTGTTGCCTGTGTTTTTACATTATACCATTTTCAC
Organism: Vampirovibrionales bacterium; assembly: GCA_046080465.1. GTDB lineage: Bacteria > Cyanobacteriota > Vampirovibrionia > Vampirovibrionales > JAJTHC01 > JBJTUB01. Next base: position 6,519 of record JBJTUB010000047.1, read on the forward strand.
AAATGAAGGGCGTGTAGTTGATTTCTAGGAGCTTAGACTCGCAGATGAGTGCGGTGTACATAGAGGTACATAAGCTCATCGAGAATCGTAGCGACAACGAAAGCGACAGACGCCCTTTATTTATGAAATTGGTATTAGATGGAGGAAGAGGTTGCGGCAAACGGTTGTGTTTTTGGTAAACTAAGAAGGTTCGTCTCTTTTGTAAAGAACTCTCTCGTATGCTTTTTTCAGATCTTGTACTTACCTCCACCTGCCCACCGACACCACTCACACTGGCGTGGCTGACTGATTACGGCACGCAAGACCCCTATGCGGGGATGCTGCAAGGCGTGGCTCTCGCTCGCCTAACCCCACAAGCCCGCTACCAAACCACCCTGTGGAACGTGACCCACCACATACCAAGCTTTCACATTCAGCAGGGGGCGTTTGTGCTACAGCAAACCCTACCCTATGCCCCCACCCACACGGTGTTTGTCTGCATTGTCGACCCCGCCGTGGGTTCGGCACACCAAGCCCAGCTGGTGGCCTATCGCCCCAGTTGGCAACAGGTGTTTATTGCCCCCGATAACGGCTTACTCAATGGGCTACACTTAGCGTATAACGATGTGCAGTACTACCACGTTCGCCCAGAAACTCTGCCCCGTTGGGCATGGCCTTACCCCCCCGAGGCTCGTGTGGGTAGCACCTTTGCCGGCCGAGACCTTTATACCCCGCTGGCCTGTAGCTTACTAAACCATTGGGTGAGCGAGGGCGTTACCCCCACCAGCTTTGCCTACTGGGCGGATCAGTATCTTTCCCCTCTTGCCGCTCATCAACTGGCACCTGTGCAGGGTCCCCTGCCGCTACCCAAGAGAGAACAGGGGGCGGGCTTCACCACGTATCACTGCCATATACAGTACATCGATACCTTTGGGAACCTTGTTACCACGTTGCCGAATCACTGGTTGGATGAATCCCTTACGAGCCTCAGCCTTTGTACCGCCGACGGGGAAGAGAGCCTTGCCTTGCAATACACGTATCTAGCGAACGATACCCACCCTGAACACCCTGCCTTCATGGCGATTTGGGGGAGTCATGGTTATATTGAGCTGGCCGTGCCTCAGGGGTCGGCGAAAGCGGTTTTTGAATTACGGCATGGCTCGACTGCATGGGGAAGTGCCCTTCTTTTCACGGCCCATTCGGGCATGTAATGAAGTGTTCCATAGAAGTCTCTGCGAAAGGTCAGATTGCTCTGTTCCTTCTCCCTTAGGGAGAAGGTTAGGATGAGGGAAACGTAGACTAAACCTAGGTTGGTGAAATCCTTCACCCCAGCCCTCTCCCTAAGGGAGAGGGGGTAAAGGGGGCTTTTGAAGAGGTATTCTATAAGAAGAATCCCCTTCTACCATCCAAGGCCCCTACTATAGCTAGTCGATTTTTTTTAGTCTGAGCAAGAGGCAGTCGATACCCTAACTAGTCAATACCCTAACGATAAGAGTGGTGCAGAAACACCCTCCTCTTTCTGTTTAGTTTTTTTAAAAAACTATCACAACGTTGGCTCTAAAAAAGGATCTTCCTCATGCCCCGTCCATTTCCTCTAGCTCGCTTACCCCAAACAACCTTACTCACACTCCTTAGCCTGATGAGTTGGGGGCTGGCCCTAGGCGTTACGTGTTTTGCAGAAAACGCTTCCTACCTCACGCTGGGGTATCCAACCACGCCATCCCCTAGTTCAGCGGTCGCCTTTATGGCCGTCCCCCCACCCCTATCTCAATCAAAGACGGCCACCCCTTGGTGGCAAGAAGCTGTTAGCCTACTACCGCCCACCCCGATGGTACCGCCCCCGTTGCCTGCCAGCCCCGCTTCTAGCACAAGCTACCTAAGCCAATGGCTTCCCTACACCCGCGAACCCGAACTGCTTCGCACGCTAGAGGCCATGCAACAACACCCCATCGCCCGTAAAAGCGTAAGGCTTATTCAAGAAAAACAAATAAAGTTGGTGTTTAAAAACATGGCCACCTTAGGGCCACAGTACCTAAGCTACGATGCCTTGGCCTGGATGAACAAAACCAACGATGTGATTATTATCGTCAATGAACAGCATCGCACCGCCCCCACCGAGGCCTTAGTGGCTCTTATTAGTCACGAAGCCTTGCACAACGATCGCCATAACTCATTGCAAGAAGAAGTGGTCGCTTGGAATATTGAGGCCAAAGTATGGCGTAGTTACTTAAATCAACACCCCGAACTCGCCAGAATCAATACCCCTTTGGTAAAACGGCTTAATACGTTAGCTAAACATCAAACGCAAGGTACCGTTCATACATTAGTGCATCAGCACCCCAACTACCAACATCTACCCGCAGTATCGCCTGGATTCGAGGTGGCAACGCTACCAATTGCTCGCCCTAACGAGGCAGAAAAAGCAACCCCAACAGCCCCAGCCCCCGTAGCGGAGGTACTAGCCAGTAAACCGACCATTCCTAACCCACTCACCCTAAGCGTGTATCCCGATACACTCATTACCGCTCGCCCTATTCAGGCCTTCCCGTTTGCTCAAGTACGGAGTGTGGAAGTATCGCGACGCAAGCTCCCTGAATCCTTCTTATCCAGCACTCAACAAACGTCCACACCCACAACAACGCTTGCTAGCAAGCAACAGCGTTTACCTAACGTCGCACGTCCCCAACTGCAAGCACGGGTGGGGCATGCTCGTTTAGGCCTCAGTGGGGCATCCACAGGAAGCGTGGCTTATGCTAAGCCCAGCCCACAACAGTGGGCTTTGGCCAAGCAGCGGTTGAATCAGTTAGCCAGCCGTTAACAAAGTATCAATGGCTTTGGTGCTAAACCCGCATAAGGTTTTACCCGTATCAAACACCATCATGGGTCGTTTAATAAACGTGTATTCGTTCGCCATGTGGTTCAGTAAAGCCTCGGGGGAAAGCTCTTGTTCGTGCAAGCCTAAGCTACGATACTTCATCGCCCGTTTACTAAAAAGAGCTTCGGCTCCACCGACAGCCTCTGCCAGCTGAACAATGGTCGCCAAAGGTAGGGGCTGAGCTTTCACATCGTGAGTAAGGGTAATCGTAAGCCCTTTCGATTCCAAATAAGCTTTCGCTTTTTGACACGTTGAACAGTAGGGTAACCAGTACAAGGCCACACTGGTGGGTACAGAAGCCATCATCATCATGATTCAATGAACTTTCACACAACAAACTAAAAATAACAACGGGGGCTATAGTTGTAGCCCCCTATCGCTAGAAAACCAACAAAAATTAAGCGTGTTTTTTCACCCAGTCAATGAGTTCTTGTTTTTGTTTGACACCTACGGCTTGATCCACCACCTGACCATCTTTAAAAAGCAACAAGGCAGGAATGGAAGAAATACGGTACTCTTGAGCCAAGGGAATATTTTCATCGGTATTGATTTTAACGACCTTGGCCGTATCGCCTAGTTCGGCAGAAACTTCATCTAAAATAGGAGCTAACGCACGGCAAGGCCCACACCAAGGAGCCCAAAAATCAACCAACGTGACACCTTCGGCAACAACCGTTTTAAAATTTTCTTGAGATGCTTGTACAACCATGAGATTAAGCAACTCCTTTCTTTCTTAGATGACAGGGGATAAACGTCTTTAAAAACACTCTGCTGTTTAACAAAATCTATTTTTTGTAAACAGATAAAAAGTTTCTATTTTCCATAGTTCTAGTTGTAACATAGTTAGACGTAAAATGGTATAAACAAAATATAAAAAGTTTAGACGTTTTCATAACAGCATCGCCCCACCGTTATCACTAGCGGTGGGGCGATGTGTCATACTATTTCTTAGATTGAATAGCGTATTCCTACGTTTGTCGCTTTGTGTTGCCCGTTGGGCAACGTAGAGAGGCCGGGGCGTTCGCCCCAACAGTGAGGAGGGTCAATCTTTATTTCTTACGCCAGATCCTCATTGTAAAAAACCTCTCTACAACTCTCCCCCCTAGGTTTATTAATGGGGGCTAACGCCCCCATTTTCCCCCAAAAAAGAAACGGTTTCTTACACTAGTTAAACTGAGAGTTGGTATCCGATCCATAAAGGAGCTTAGTATTTTCCGTAATAAGCGTTGATGAGCATCGTTTTGATTTCAGAAATCAGCGGATAGCTAGGGTTTCCACCCGTACACTGATCATCAAAGGCTTGTTCGGCCAAGGCATCCACTTCCGCCATAAACGCCGCTTCTTGAATGCCGTAGGCTTGAATACTGGCGGGCATGCCCACGCTGGCTTTTAGCTCGGTAATGGCATTTAGCAAGTTGTTCACCTTGTCATCCACGGTGTTACCGCCCAACTGCAACCAATCGGCAATTTTAGCATAACGGCTTTTGGCACAAGGGTACTTGTACTGAGGGAAGGCCGTTAGTTTAACGGGGTTATCGGTAGCGTTAAAGCGAATAACTTGGTTAATGAGCAACGCATTGGCCGTACCGTGAGGAATATGGAAGGTAGACCCCAGTTTGTGTGCCATGGAGTGACACACACCCAAAAAGGCGTTGGCAAAAGCCATACCCGCAATGGTGGCGGCGTAGTGCATTTGCTCACGAGCCTCGGGGGCTTCTTGCGGACAATTCACCGAATGTGCCAAGTGTTGGAAGATGAGTTCCATGGATTGCAAGGCCAAGCCATCGGTAAAGGGGGTGGCAAGCACACTTACAAAGGCTTCTAAGGCGTGAGTCAAGGCATCAATCCCAGAGATAGCGGCCAACTTGGGGGGCAGGCTCGTTACCAAGCTGGGGTCAATTAAGGCCATGGTGGGGGTCAGAGCGTAATCGGCCAAGGGGTATTTGATGCCCGCACGATCATCGGTAATGACGCTAAACGGTGTCACTTCCGAGCCTGTACCAGAGGTCGTAGGAATGGAGACAAAGCAGGCTTTAGCACCGAGTTCAGGCAAGCGGACAATCCGTTTACGAATATCCATAAACCGCATGGCCACATCTTCAAACGCAACATCAGGCTGTTCGTACATGAGCCACAGCACCTTGGCCGCATCCATGGGCGAACCACCCCCGAGGGCGATAATCACATCAGGTTGGAAGCTCCGCACTTGCTCTAAAATACGTTCAACGCTGGTTAGGGTGGGGTCGGGTTCAATATCACAACAAATGTTGTAGTTCACGCCAATTTCATCCAACACATCGGTAACGCTATGGGTGTAGCCCAGTTCAAACAAGGAACGATCGGTCACGATAAAGGCTCGTTTTTTACCTTGAAGCTCTTTCAAGCCATAGGCCACGGCCCCGTGCTTGAAGTAGATTTTAGAAGGCACTTGGAACCACTGCATATTTTCACGGCGTTCCGCCACGTTTTTAATGTTCAACAAGTGTTGTACTCCTACGTTTTCGCTGGCAGAGTTGCCCCCCCACGAACCGCACCCAAGGGTGAGTGAAGGCGTGAGCTTAAAGTTATACAAATCGCCAATGGCCCCGTGAGCCGCAGGCATGTTAATGAGGGTACGCCCTGTTTTCATACGGTGTTGGAAGGCTTCAATGCGATCCTTCTTATTCGGGTTGACGTGCAGTACAGAGGTATGGCCGTTGCCCCCCAAGGCCACTAAGGCATCGGCTTTATCCAAGGCTTCTTCAAAATTGGCTACCTTGTACAAGCCTAAAATAGGCGACAATTTCTCGTGAGAGAAGACCTCGTTGACGCTAACCTCAGTGGCTTCGGCCATCAGCAAGTGAACATCCGCAGGGGCGTTGATGTTGGCCATTTTGGCGATGACTCTGGCATGTTGACCTACCACATCGGGGTTCAGGTGGCCGTTAGGGAAGGCGGTATCGGCTAAGCGTTGACGCTCTTCACCCGTGGCCAAGTAGGCTCCACGTGCTTTCAGCTCACGAAGCACGGCATCGTAAATACGCTCAGGAATGACCAAGGCTTGCTCTGAGGCACAAATCACGCCGTTATCAAAGGTTTTACTCATTTCAATAGCGTTGACGGCCATTTTAATATCGGCACTTTCGTCAATCACCACAGGGGTGTTGCCCGCCCCGACGCCTAAGGCTGGCTTCCCGCTGGAATAAGCGACTTTCACCATGCCTGGGCCACCCGTGGCTAAAATTAAGGCAATTTTAGGGTGGTGCATCAGTTGCTGAGACAATTCGACACTGGGTTCATCAATCCAGCCAATAATATCGGCAGGAGCCCCTGCTTTGACGGCAGCGTTAAGTACAATGCGAGCCGCTTCAATGGTGCAGCCTTTGGCACGGGGGTGGGGAGAAAAGATAATGGCGTTGCGGGTTTTTAAGGCAATCAAGGCTTTAAAAATAGCCGTCGAGGTAGGGTTGGTGGTGGGTACCACGCCCGCAATCACACCAATGGGTTCGGCAATTTTTTTAATGCCGTAGGTGGTATCTTCTTCAAGCACGCCACAGGTTTGGGTATGGCGATATTTGTTATAAATAATTTCAGAAGCAAAGTGGTTTTTAATCACTTTATCTTCCACAATGCCCATGTGGGTTTCTTTAACGGCCATTTTAGCCAAGGGGATACGGGCTTGGTTGGCTGCCATAGCGGCGGCCTTAAAAATAGCATCCACTTGCTCTTGGGTGTAGGTGGCGTAGGCTTTTTGGGCGGCTTCTACTTTGGCAATTTTGGCATCCAACAACGCCTGAGCCGTGGGGGCTTCTGGAAGCACTGCTACAGGTTTGGCCTCATCAGCAGGGGGAGGAGTCGGTGTACGAGGGTTGGTCACGGTAGCCATCATCATATGCTTGGGAACCTTTCTTAAAAAACCAAGGCAAGCCTCAATCATCGTCATGCCAACTAGCCCTCTAGTTGTTGTACCCCAAGTGGAGGACGAACTAAAAGCTGTTTGAGTAAAACACTATCAAGGAGTGTTGGTGTCTGTTACAAAAAATGAACGATTGGATTAAACTGGGTGTTACGAATGAGGGTTAAATATTAATAAAGTATTAACTATTTTTAAGTGTAGTGTATTTTTCAAAATGACACTACACCATAGTGTGTAAATAACACTATTTATAAACAGGTATAGCCAAGCTATTTAAGCATGTTGTTATCAGCACTTAACTTGCTTGGTGACACTATTACAATATCCCTATCGTGTAAGCGTGTCTATGCCAAAACGCAAAGAAGCTTAAATAAATATTAATAATTTAGCGTCTCTTGCTTAGGCTTCAGCCTCTTCATCAATGGCCAACGTGCTTAAGCGTTCCTGATGCAACACTTCAACATACTGCTGGGCTTCTGCTTGATTGCCCGCAGGACGGGTAGGGATGCCCAAAATACGCACCCGCAACAAACGATTCCCAAACGACAACTCCAGCTCATCGCCTTCACGCACGGTACTAGAGGCTTTGGCCACTCGGCCATTCAAGCAAACGCCCCCTAAATCACACAGCTCATTGGCCAAGGTACGACGCTTAATTAAACGTGCCATTTTTAAGTATTTATCTAATCGCATAGCAGAGACTCATCAATTCTTTTTAAAAACATCCCCCACGTGATACGAGGGTATCACGCAGGGGACAGCAAACTCAATATTACTTTTTACTTTTACGTTTGCTACGAGGCACCGCCTTCTTCTTGGCAGGGTTTTTGACGGGCTTAAGGGGCGGTGGGGTCAGGCCATCGCCTTCGTCACCCTCGGTGTGCAAGGCTTCATCCTGATCTTCATCATCGTCTTTTTCCTCTTCTTCAGACGAAGAAACGTCTGCCGTGGCTTCCACCTCAGGAGGCACAGAAGGAGTCGCAGCGGTAGCAGGGGCATCAACGACAGAGGACGATGGTGATTCATCAACCACTATGGATGAATCCACCGTAGTCACACTCTCTGGGGCTACAGAAGGTGCCAACAACACTGGGCCAGCCTCTGCCTCAGAGGTATCAAAAGGCAGTGGAACATCCATAATCCCTAAATAACGTAAGGTATCCTTCGCTTTTTCAGCCGATTCAGCATCATCCAATAACCGTTCAGCGGTTGTTAAACGAGCCAACTCACCCATCAGTTTTTGCCCCAATTTGGATGCTGGCAACTCTAAGCCAACAGGGGTATCCGTGGGGGTTTGTGTTGCTTGTTCAAAGGCTTCTACCAACGGAAGCACCACATCAGAAATAAGCGAGTCACGCTCTTCTAAGCTCATGCCTGCGGGCAAGAAATGTGCAGGCGAGGTAAGTGCCTCTAGGTTTGGCTCCTCAACCGTAGTGGCTTCCTGCAGGGCAGGTGCTTGTGGCAGCCCCTGATTCTTCTCTAGGGCTTGGAGTTCCTCTGGAGCCTTGACCGTAATAGGGGCTTCACTGGCCTGCGTCGCCTGTTGCTGAATGGTCTCCAACAGTTTGCTTAACACGGCAGGCTTGACGGCTTCGGGCAAGTGGGATTCCTGAAGAACAGAGGGGGAAGCTTCCTCTGCCGTAGGCTCATTGGTCTCCTGCTCACCGTGTTCTAATGGTGAACTCGGCTCTTTAGCGGGAGTTGCTTCTTCAGAGCCATCAGCGTCTTCCGTATCCTCTTCGCCTTCTTCTAACGATTCTTCTGCATCGCCGTAGCGTGAAAGCATACTTTGCAAAATGGTAAAGAAGTTTGTGGCCTTGGCACTGAGACGCACCAACCAATGATGGGCAGAACGTGGCGGGAAGGAGGCATGCACGGTTTGGGCAAAGGTGGCATTCAGTAAAGTCCACTGTTCGCCACAGTAGTAATCATATAAATCAGGAAGATTCACCCCTTGCCCCGTTGATACATCTAACCAAGTAGGCGTGGCAAACAAGGCATGGCCTTCGGGCTTCAGAATCACCGCTACGGTGGCGGCAGAAGAGCGAGGCTCACGCTCGTTACGAGCTTCACGTGATTCACGTTCTCCACGCTCAAAGCGTTCGGGTCGAGGCTCACGCTCACCACGCTCTCTCTCACGGCTACGGCGTTCGCCCCTTGGCTCACGGGATTCACGAGACTCACGTCCTTCTCTCTCTTCTCTCCCAACAGGAGCTGTTGGGATATCCACCTCTTCACTGGCATCTAAGCCCGAAAGCAGCGGGTTGGTTTCATGCGTCAGGTGTACTTTTTCCCCCTGACGTTTTGCCCCTGCTTGGAACTGGCCATCACGCACGCTAGTACCACGGTTCCCACGTTCAGAGCGTTCCTTGGTGGTGTTACGGCGTGAGGGCTTACGCACCGAACCTAATCGGAAATCAGGAACTTCCGACGTGGTAGAGGCCCAATTAAACGTTGGGCTTCCTTGCCCCGAACCATGGCAGGCCCCACACTGCGAGCTAAACACTTCACTCAGGGCTTGGCCTTGGCGGTGGCGTGTCATTTCCACCAAGCCTAAATCGGTCAACTGGCCAATTTGAGGCTTGGCTTTATCGGGCAACAGTTCCATTTCAAAGGTTTGCATCACGGCCAACTGATCTGCCCGAGAATCCATATCAATGAAATCGACCACAACCATACCGCCAATGTTACGCAACCGCAACTGACGTGAAATCTCACGACACGCTTCAATGTTGGTAATACGAATGGTGTCCGATTGCGATTGCAAACTGGTGAATCGCCCCGAGTTAACATCCACCACCGTTAAAGCTTCCGTGGTTTGAATGTACAAATACCCACCGCTAGGCAATGGCACCTTGGTTTGAAGGGCGTTGCGTATTTCACGTTCTACCCCTTTGGCCACCATGATGGAGGTACTGCCACTGTAAACCGATACTTTAATCATCTTATCCATGTTCCAGTTTTGCAACAGTTGCAAGGTACGCTGAGCCCCAAAGGGAGTATCCAGCACCAGTTCATCCACATCGTCGTTCACCAATTCACGAACAACTCTGTAAATTAAATCTTGATCTCGGTATAGCAACGAGGGCGGATCGGCAGCATCAGCCATGGAGACGATGGTTTGCCAACGCTCTAACAACACCTCTAAATCTTCTTGAATATCGGTATCGCTTTGCCCTTGAGCTTCGGTACGAATAATGACCCCCACGCCTTGGGGCTTAACCAAATTGACGACGGATTTCAATCTGGCACGTTCAGAGGAAGCCTCAATTTTACGACTGATGGAGGTTCCCTTACTTTCAGGAATCAACACTAAAAATCGGCCAGGCAACGAGATGTTCGTCGTGACACGGGGACCTTTATGGCCTGTGGGCTCCTTCATTACTTGAACAATCAGGCGTTGCTTGGGCTTTAAACGACTCTTTAAATCGCCCCGTCCTTGCACATCGCTGGAGTGTAGGAAGCCCATTTTATCGCTACCCACGTTGACAAAGGCCGCATCAAAACTCGGCACAATGTTCTCAACTTCGGCCAAAAACACATCACCCAACAAAATTTCGCCACGGTTAATAATAAACTCAATGGCCTTGTCGTTTTCCATCAGCGTGGCAATGCTGTCACGTTCAGAAATAATAATTTTACGTTTACTCATCATAACAAAAGAAACACAATCTAATCGAGCGGAAAGCGGTTTCTCAGCCGTAGAGAGTTAAAACAAAGTGAAGAGGCGTTTATTCTAATTGTTTGAAACGTTTGGTAAAAGATCAAAGGCGGACGCATGACGGTGACTGACGAGTAGCAAGGCACACGAGCGTGCTGAAAAAGGTTACTTCGGTTGTTGACACATTTAAGTGTTGCTAACAAACGTCTGAAACGTTTTTCGGTAATCTCATAGGTTTTAAGAGTAAAACCAAAACGGAACCAAAAGCAAGGGAAAACAAACTTACCTTTTATAAAGAACAACGGATATTCACTTGTCGTTAAAACCTGTAAGCCGAGAACCAGCAGCGGTTAAGGTGCAATGTGAACGATGCGGCCGTGCAGTAGTGGCAGGCAATGCCAGCAGGGCAGGAGAGCGTTCAACATCAAAAAGCTATGTATTTGTAACAGGCTTGAGGCTTTCTACCACAAACAAACCAAAGCCTAAAAAGCAAAAGTGTTTACAGAAGGGTTTCTCAAGCGGAAAAAAGTTTGATGCGGTCGCTAACTGCGTCGTTTCGTGGTCTCATTTTAATGAGGAATCTCGTACTGTACGTCACTGTACACGCCTCAATTCCACAGGGTTAACAGACCACTCCAACTCCTTGTTATCAATTCGCCTGAAACTTTTTCCGTAATTTCAAAGATTTAAAAGAACAATTAAACATTAGTTAGCCAACGCTAACGTTGATATCGCCAATGGAGTGGCTTCCTTAGCATCGGCTAAGTGTACCCACAAGCGACCCATTCGCCAGTGCAACCCTGCATCTAAATCCATGGCCTTGAGTACCCACTGAGGCTTTGCCCAGCTAACGCCTTGCAGTTGTAAGGGTGTGGCTTTTGTCACACTAAACGTTAGTTTGCATCGTTGGTGATGTTCATCTAAATGAAACTGAACATCGTGAATGCAGGCATGGATATCAAAGGTTTTCTCGATGGATTGCTTGCCTGTCGGCACGGTCACCACCCAGTGTGGGGAGTTTAAGGCAAGTTGCACTCGCTCTTTTATCATACTCGCAGTATGGGGGTTTGTGCAAGTAGTTTCTACAAAAAACTCCATTGTTTCGGCGAGGGCATCGGTACTTTTAGCTCGTAACGATACCGTTTCCGCAGAAACAAACTGAGCTTCTTCAGGCAGATACTGGTTCAGTTGCTCCAATACGGCCTGTGCTTCTACGGGTTGGCAGAAGTCTATATCCACGTATTCGCAAAAGCCTTCCATAAACAACGGCAAGGGGTTGGCTAAGCTTAACTTGGGCTTGGGGTTAAAGCCTTGGGTGTAGGCCACGGGTAGTTCACTACGACGAATGGCACGCAAAATCGTCCGCATCCAATCCAAGTGCGATACAAACCGCAGGCTCCCTTTCTTCTGCCCTACGAGGCGTACTTTTTGAATGGGGTCTTTATCCAGCCACTGCTGTTTTTCGGTTTTGGCTTGAGCATCGGTTTCTATCAGCGATTCGGCTTGCAGTACTTCATCAGCACCGCCTGTGGTGAAGCTCGGCCATACATTAAACTCGCCACACACCCCACACACCGAGCAAGCCTCAAAACAAGGCGTGGTACTGGTGGCCTTCATGCTTCGTTCCCATTCCGTGCGGAGCCACTGTTTATCTAGCCCCATTTGAATGTGATCCCACGGCAAGGCTTCATCGGGGTGAATCAATCGCTCGCGCGTGTAAGCCTCGGGGCAAATACCCGCTTGTTGCAAGGCTTCAAACCATTTGGCAAAGGGTTGGGTTTCATCCCACGCATCCAAGTACGCCCCGTTGTGATAGGCCGCCTCCAGCACATCGGCCAATTCAACGCCACCTTTAGAGATAACCGCTTCCAGTTTAGAAATGTTAGGTGTAGTAAAATTAGCCTTCACACCATTCATTAAACGGAACTGCCCCTTGAGGTAATGGATTTTTTCTTTTAGCGATTCCATACTATCTTGAGCGTGCCACTGAAACGGCGTGTGCGGCTTGGGTACAAAGTTAGAGAGTGTGACGTTCACCTCCAAACGATGACGCTTGGAAAGGTTTTCCGCCCGTTGAATGCTGTTGCAGGTGGCAATCAACCGCTTAACAAGATCCACAATACCATCTAAATCGGCTTGAGTTTCGCTGGGTAAGCCAATCATAAAGTAGAGCTTCACCTTATTCCACCCACCCCGATACGCCGAAGTCAAGGCGTGCATAATTTCGGCATCGCTTAGGTTTTTGTTAATCACATCCCGTAGGCGTTCGGTGCCTGCTTCGGGGGCAAAGGTCAGGGTACTTTTGCGAACAGAGTTAACAGCCTCGGCGACTTCCAAACTAAAACGGTCGGCTCGTTGGCTAGACAAAGACAAGGAGGCATTTTCGCCTGCCAAACTGTTAGAAACATCCTTAACCAAATGCACAAACTGACTGTAATCGGCAATGGAAAGCGAGAGCAAGGAGCATTCCTCATACCCTGTTTCGGCCAGTTGTTTCATGGCTTTCTCTTTAATTTTAGTCACATCGTTTTCACGAGCAGGGAGGTTGATAAACGCAGGGTGGCAAAACCGACACATGCGATCGCACCCACGACGAGCCTCCACCACGACTCTATCGTGAATCGCCTCCACCGCAGGAATCAGCGGGGCAATATCAATGTGGCGTTCGGCAATATCGACCACTCGCTTATAGGCAAAGGTATTATAGTTAGGAACATAGACCCCATCTAACTGGGCTAAGGCCGTTAGCTTTTGCTTTCGATTCCAGCCCTCTGTTCGAGCCGTTGCCAACAGCTCACACACTTCAAGCAATAAATCTTCACCATCGCCAATCATAAAGCCATCAAAGAAGGGTTCCATAGGGGCAGGATTGCTACACCCTGGCCCACCCGCCAAAACAATCGGGCAATCTTCCTCACGATTCACGGCTCGCAAAGGAATCTGGGCCGCTTCTAAAGCCCCCAGTACCGTGGTGTAATTCAGTTCGTACTGTAAAGAGACGGCCACAAAATCAAAGGCCAACACGGGTCTTTTACTTTCCACGCCGTATAGCGGTAGGTTGTACTCTTTCAGCAAGGCTCGCATATCTTGTGCAGGGGCATAGACCCGATCGCACAGATAGTCAGGGTAACTATTCACCACGCTATACAGCAGCTTAATGGCGTAGGAACTCGCCCCGATTTCATACACATCGGGGAACATCAGGGCCATACGTGCCTTGGCCGTTTCAAAAGGCTTATTAAAAGCCCCTTGTTCGATACCTAAATACCGCCCTGGTTTAAACACCTTGGGCAACACGGTTGTTTCTAAAAACGTCCTATCTATTGGCTCGCTTGGGAGCAGAGGCGGGGTAGTTATTGCTGTCATTTGTCGGAAAACCTTTATTCATTACGATTCATTAAAGCCTAGATAATCATAAGTCTGCCACAAACACGCCCCCAAACCAAGGGGCTGTCTACAGAGGACAGGAGACCCTAAAAGTCAGAGTTCTCGAAGGCGATGCACCGTGGCTGGCAAGTCGGCAGCTAAACGACTCTGTTGATT